>JAAEQP010001066.1 GCA_024231375.1 bacterium
AATGTTCGCTTCGGTGGCGGGCCCTCCATCCCCGCTTCCGACAGGCCCATCGCCGCCCCCGGCCACGGTGGTGATCACCGTGTTCATGTTGTCCGCCCGACGTTGCCGGGCGTCACCGAGGTACAGGGTGCGTCCTTGCGGGTCGTAGACGTGATGCACGCTCAGGGACCAGCCGCCCAGACCCAGGTGGCCGGCGTTCCATTGCCCGATGTTCATCGCCCGTGCACGCCAGCGCGTGATCGGTTCCCGCGCCGGAATGTCGCCCGGGACCCGAACCCCGCTTGGGTACCCGAAACTGGCCGCCATTTCCGGCGGGAGGGCATAGAAAGCGTCATACACGTAGCCGATCCGGACCGAGGCCTGCTGCCGCCCCTGCACCTTGCGCCCGTAGGCGTCCAAGCCGTCCCACACGAAGGTGTAGGTTTGATTCGGGGCGTTCGAAAAAGTCTCGGTGAACTGCCGTCCGCCCGCGGTGATCTCGAGTTCGACGCGCACGAGGATCGAAGGCGGGGCAGGGCCAGTGAGAGGAATCGTGAGTGTCCTGGCGGCTTCGAATCCTGGCATGCGATTGCTCGCATAGTGCAGCCGAAACGGGGTGCCGACAACGCCCACCGCTTCTCGAAGCACTTGGTTCTGCGACTCGATGCTGCCCCATCCGCCGAGCACGCACGGGTCCACGATGTCATTGCCGTCGCTCACAGACGGTTCCGGGGTGTCGGGCGCGATCGCTTCCTCCTCGGAGAGCGTCACGATGCCGTAGTTGATATCGTAGGCCGTGAAGTGCGGGATGGGCGCACGAATCAGGCTCTCCCCCGTCGTGTAGAGTCCCGCGAGTTGCTCACGTTCCGCGGCGGTGATGCCCAAGGCGTCCAGGGCCGCGTCCTCGTCGGGTGTGCCGTCTCCGTCCGCGTCCAAGTCCACCATGCCGCCGGTGACGCCCACGACGTCCATCACCCGGCCATCCGGCGAAGGCATCCATGTGCCGGCATCTTCATCGTAGCAGCCCACCGGTGCTGCAATCCCCGCCGGAAATCCGAGGAAATTCTCGACATAGAAGTAGACGGGTTCGCTGAATTCCACCGTCTTTGCGCCGGCCTTCAGGGCTTCATCGGCCGATAGTTCGACTGCGTACGTGTAGAACGACGTCGGCGGAAGATCCGCAGGCATCCGTTCCGGGCCGTTCTCGCCCACCGTGTACTCCGTCAGCCGCACGCTCAACTCGTCGACACCCTGTTTACGACCGTTGGGCAGAACGAGCGATGCTTTCGCGCCTTGCGGAAACAGGAGCGTGGCCTGCCGCTCTCCGTCGCCGTCCGTCTGCATGGTGCCACGCGCCACCTCGATGGGGTCTGAGAAGTCGATGACCGTCACTTCGGAATCGAGCGGAATCAACACGACTTCGGGCACGCACACGAATCCCTGCCACGGCACGTCCACCTTGCGCCGTGCCGGAAGGCGCCCGGCCATGGTGTAGTTCACAATCAGCGTTCCGCCACCGTTCACGGCCAGATCGTATTCACCGTCCGCCCGTGTCGCCGTCATCCCCAGCTCGGCCTGGCCCTCGATGGTCACTCCCACGCCCGCCAGGGCCTCGCCTGCGTCCGTCACGACCTTGCCGCGCACCACGGCCACCCGCACCGGGTGAATCGCTCCCGGCGTCACGCCTGTCTGGACGGGGTCTTCGCCGTCGTAGAGGAAGCTGACAGCCGTATGCATGTCGGTGGCGACAGTCGGATCAATCTCCGGCGCCACGTCTTCAGGATCAGGGGGAACGCCGGCATCCGAAACCAATGGATCGGTGCCGTCCAACATTTCCTGCCCATCCCCGGTGCCGTCACGGTCCGTGTCAAACACGTCGGCTTCCGTCCCGAGATTCTCTTCCGCCCCGTCACACAGGCCGTCTTCGTCCATGTCGATGTTAATCGTCAGCGCCGCGTTGATGACCAACTGCACGTCGACAGCGTTGGTGCTTCCGGAATAATCGACATCGCAGGTGAAGGCAACGTCAATGCCGAGCGCGTCATTGATCACGAGTTGCACATCGATGGCGTCCACGCTGCCGGACAGATCGACGTCACCCGCGATAGGATCCGCAGAGGCAGTGGACGTTCCGAGGAGGATTCGGCAGATGAGAAACCCAAGAAGAACGGTAGAAGACCTCACACGCATGACGCACCCTCCTCGCCGTAGCGACCACGGGGTAAATGCGAATTCTTCACTATTTCTACTATTGTCTTCCTTGCAGCGGTTTCTGTCAATGGGTCGTTTCAGCGAGAGGCAGCAGGTCGCGCAGGGGTGTATTGGGGAGTAATCTCGAACGCATGGCGGGTTCGCATCTCACAACTGCCCAGGTGCAGATAAACGAATCGGAGCGTGCGACGGAAATCAGTCTCAACGCAGCCATGCCGCAGTACCTGGCAGTTGGCGGGCCTCACCGCGCGCTTGGCCGGCCTCACCACGCTCTTCGCACCCTTGCCGTCCCTGTCGGAATCCCGTTCAG
>JAAEQP010001067.1 GCA_024231375.1 bacterium
CGGCGGTTGGCACCAACCGCCGCACGAACGAATCTTCGACGCAGGTCCACGGTCGACGGCGGGTCACCCTTGTCTCGCCCAGCCAGGCCTTTGGTCATATGTACCCGTATCCGACGCATCATCCATACGATACGATGGCCATGGCATCCATTGAGACGTTAAATCCGGAGGAGTGGCCCGGAACGAAGGACACGCGGCTGGAGCGCGCGATACTGGCGCCTGGCGACGTCCTGTTCGTCCCGGCCTATTGGTTCGTGCACGTGCACGAGCTCGAGGACGAAACCATCTGTGTGCGCGTGCCCCTGAGCAATCTCAAACGTGGGTCACAACACGCGCGGCGCCCACCGGCACGCGATGCGACCCTCTTGCGCGTCTCGCGGGCCCTGGAGGACCGGGTCGCCCAGACGGTCGGAGTCTCGGACGTGAAACGCTGGCTCCGCATCATCTCGAAGGGCAGCGAGGCCAAGTTTCTCGATTTATCCACGGTGAAAGGGTATAAGTGCGCGCGGATGACCCAGGCCGTGAGGACCCGGTAACCCCAAGGTGCCACCGTGAAGAAACCGGGTTGCTCGGCCATGGCCACGTACACATACGCGTCGAAAGCAGGAAGGTCGAA
>JAAEQP010001068.1 GCA_024231375.1 bacterium
AAGCCAAAGCGGCATCGTGATGCCGCACTCCAAAACCGGACCTCGTCTTCAGCGCTTTTCCGGTTTGCATCACGACGGCGTGAAGAAACCCGCCCCGTCGATTCAGCGCGATTGCCCTGTTTGCCCTGCTTGCGACACAGTCGGGTGAATGCTATCGTACCTCCGGGGAAGCCTTCCAAGCGCGGGCTGCGGTGAGAGAGAACGGACATCGTGTGACAGGATACGTGTGTCCAGTGTGATTCTGGCACACACGACAAGGCTGGCAAGGCTCGCGAATGGCGGCAGGTTGAACGTCGTGATTCGCACAGCGTGCTCGGGAGACATGAGAATGCGGCGTTGGGCAGTGCTCGGAGTTCTTCTCATTGTTCTGTGGTCTGCCATATCTTACGCGGACGGTCAACTCACCTACCAATTCGAGCGGAAATGGCCTGTGCTGCCACACCCTTGGCACTTCCTAACGACCATGGCCGTGGCCACAGCCCCCGATGGTTCGGTGTATGTGATTGATTCTGATGTGGTCTCGACGACACGTGTCCAACGGTTCAACGCCGACGGGGCGCTTCTTGGCTCATGGGGTTCGCCGGGCAGTGGCGACAGTGAATTCGATTTCAGCAACAATCCGGGCATTGCGGTCGGGCCCGCGGGCACCGTTTACATTGCTGATACATTGAATCATCGAGTTCAGCGCTTCGAAGCCACTGGGGCTTTCCTTAGTACATGGGGTTCCGAGGGTGCGGGACCCGGACAGTTCAGATCTCCAAGTGGCTTGGCCGTGAGTTCCAACGGAACTATCTACGTTGCAGATACGGGCAACGACCGGGTTCAGCGGTTCGACGACGCTGGGGTCTTTCTTGGCACATGGGGTTCGTCGGGCAGTGGTGACTCCGAGTTCGCCGATGCCGGAGACGTCGCTGTGTCCTTAGACGGGACGGTGTACGTCACCGACACTTACAACCATCGAGTCCAGTATTTCGACGCGACTGGGGTGTTTCTCGGGACCTGGGGCACCGAGGGCGATGGCGAAGGCCAGTTCGTGAGCCCGGGTGCCGTATCGATAGGGCCAGATGGCACGGTTTACGTCACCGACGACTACCGTGTACAGCGCTTCGACACGGACGGAGCCTTCCTTGATATGTGGGGTACCCGAGGCAAGATTGATGGCCGTTTCAATAGCATAACGGACATAGCGGTTGCAGGTGACGGCACAGTGTGCGTTACAGACTGGGCGGGCCGCGTTCAGCGATTCGGCCCTGACGGGAGCTTCCTGGAAACATGGAGCAAAGGGGGGAGCGACGAGGGACGCTTCAGCATGCCTACCGGTGAAGCAGTGGGTCCGGATGGTACGGTCTACGTGGCAGACACGAACAATCATCGCATCCAGCGGTTCGCCCCCACAGGGGCCTTTCTCGGAGCTTGGGGAACGGAGGGTACAGGCGAAGGCCAGTTCAGTGGCCCGACGGATGTGGCAGCGAGCGTGGACGGGACGATATACGTCTTGGATTCGAGCAATCCCTGTGTGCAGCGTTTCACTTCAACAGGGACGTTTCTGCACAAATGGGGTTCCCATGGCACAGGCAACGGACAGTTCCTTATGCCCTATACACTTGCGGTCGGCCGGTTCGGCGGTACTGTGTATGTCACTGATGTGGGAACAGAGACCATTCAGCGATTCAGCGCGACCGGCACCTTCTTGGGGAAGTGGGGTGTCGCTGGCATGATGTCGCTCCCTGGCGGCATCGCTCTGGGACTAGACGGAACCGTGTATGTTGCGGTAAACGGCAGCAACCTCATCCGCAGGTTCACTTCGACTGGCACGTTTCTTGGTGCATGGAGCGTCGCCAGGCCCATTGGTGTGACAGTTGGACCCCAGGGGACGGTATATGTTGCTGAGTCGATGTCCCATCGCATAAGTTGGTTCAGCCCCACCGGCACCTACCTCGGTTCCTGGGGAACAGAAGGGCATCTCGACGGCCATATTCGTTCGCCCCTGGGACTCGCAATGGACCCCCAAGGCGCTGTATACGTCGCCGACTCCGGCAACAACCGCATCCAGAAGTTCAAGCCCGTGTACCTGACGGAACGCGCCAAGGCCATTGTTGTAGCCGGTGGCGGTCCGTACCCAGGCAACAGCTTGTGGAACGCGACGGTCGGCTCGACGAACTACGCGTATGCGGCCCTGACGAGCCAGGCCTTCACCAAGGAAACCATCTACTATCTCTCGGCGGACACGGACCTGGACCTGGACAACAACGGCGTGGCGGACGACGTGGACGGGGATTGCACGAAGGCGAACCTGCAGACCGCGTTGCTCACGTGGGCGCCGGATCTCCTCGGCGGGTTGCCTACGGGCGATGTGGTGTTGTACCTGGTGGACCATGGCGGCCCGGACACGTTCCGCATAAGTGAGACGGAGGTTCTCACGTCCGCCGAACTCGCACCGTGGCTAGACACGCTGGAAGCCCAGATTCAGGGCAAGCTCATCGTGGTGGTGGACGCCTGCTACTGCGGCTCCTTCGTGGACGACTTGTCTTCGCCGGGACGGATTGTCATCGCCAGCGCGGCTGCGGACGAGGAAGCTCAGTTCCAGGGGTCCGTGTCTTTCTCGGACTACTTCTGGACGCGGGTGTTCGCGGGCGACACGGTGCAGGACGCATTCGATGTGGGTGTGGCGGGCATGGCGTCGCAAACCCCGCTCCTCGACGACAACGGCAACAGCACGGCCAACGACGCAACGGACGGCGCGGTGGCGTCGGTGACCCACATCGGTACAGGCACGCAGAACACCTTCAATGCGCCCGTCATCAGCGCAGCCGTGGGCGACCACACGTTGACCGGCACGGCGACAACAACCCTATGGGCCGACGCGACGGACACGGACGGCGTGGCATCAGTGTGGGCCGTAATCCAACCCCCGGACGCGGAATCCGCGACCAGCTATCCAAGTGAACCCCTGTGGCCCGCGACCGGCGCACGGTGGGAGAACACGGTCGATTGCTTTACCACCAAAGGCACGTACACAGTGCTGCTGTACGCCCGTGACCGGGTGGGCAGCACCAGCGCACCTACGGTGGTCGAAGTGACGGTGGGCACTCCCCTGCGCCGCAAGGCGCTCGTGGTAGCCGGCATTTCGGACCCCGCCTCGGCGCGATGGCCGGGCATCGAGTACGCCGCGGACCAGGCGTACAGAGCGTTGAAGGGCCAGTCCTATGGCGATGACGACATCAGTTACTACAGCGCATCCGGTACGGTGGGCGTGGACGGGTTGGCGACCTGGAACAACGTGCACTACGCCATTGAGACCTGGGCCGCCACACAGACACACGACCTGGTCGTGTACCTGGTGGGTGAAGGGGTGCCGGGCGCGTTCGTGTTGAACGCCACCGAAGAGGTGACGTCGACCGAACTCGACGGTTGGCTGGACACCTTGCAGGCGACCTTGCCGGGCGGCGTGGTGGTGCTGGCGGACATCGACTGTGCGGGCGGGTTCTTGCCCGACCTGACGCCCCCGGTGGACAAGGACCGCATTGTCATGGCGACCACGGGTGCCGCAGCTCCCATGCACATGCTCTA
>JAAEQP010001069.1 GCA_024231375.1 bacterium
ACCGGATCCCACGAATCCCGGAACGCTTGGGCTGTGAACACCGCTTTCCCGCTCGCATCCGTCACCGCTTCAAGCGTATCGAAGGGCGTCTGCCCGCCGGGCGTCGCGGCAGACAAACGCACGGGAAGGCCCGTCAGAAGAGGCCGCAATTCGGCCGCGAAGTCCGGCACCGAGAGCATGACCTCGATGGTGAGATCTTCGGCACCTTCGAGGTTCAACAGGGCCGATGTTGGCGATATAGAGATTGCCAGTTCCGGCTGCGCCTTCAGAACCACATAGGAAATATTCGAGCTGGCCGCGCCTTGGTAGGTCGCGTCGCCGGGCCAAGAACTGGCCACCTGCCACGCCGCGTAACCCTCGGAGGCCACGTTCGGATAGAAGGTCCGGCTGAAGGAGCCGGTGCTGATGGCCAGGGACTCGGGATATCCGATCAGGGTTCCGCCGGTGGGCGCAATGCTGTTGAATGACACGATGGTCGGTGGCGGGTCGCCGCCCGCGCCAGGCCGCACGATGCTGCCGGAGATGGTGGTAGGCTGGCCCAAGGTGATGGGATTGTTCCCGGTGACCGCGAGGGTGATAAACGATTCCTCGACGCCGCCCGACACGATCTCGCAATTGCCCACCAACACCGATTCGCCTGTGTCGTCGCCGTCGTCCGGTGTCACGGTGCACCGCCACAAATCGCCGGCGCTGGTGTGCAGCGTATCCACGATACTCAGCGTGCCCGCATCCACCGCGCCGGTAAAGGCTTCGAAGCCCGTTCCAGCGTTGCGCCACACCTCCCAATCGTAGAGGTAGGTGATCGCGTCGAAATCCGGGTCGGTGCTTAGGTTCTGCACTTCACAGATAAGATTCGCGCTCGTGCTCTGCCCGGAAGGTAGATAGACGACCGGCACGCCGGGCGGGGTGTTCACGATCACCACCGCATCGTTACCCGGCGCCGAGTAATCGTACCCGTCCCAGCAACGCACGGCGCAGTTCCACGTGTCGTACTTCACACTGCGCACGTAGCTCAACGTATCCGTCCCGGCGCTCGTTGGCCCATGCGTCACGGTGACATCGCTACTCGTCCACACGTATTCGTACGCCGCCGGCAGGGCTTCGCCGACGGTACTGGGTGTGGTCACCGTACACAGCAAGTCGTCCAGCGTGGCCGGGATGGCCGGGGTGAGTTCGATGCCCGGGGCGGTCGGC
>JAAEQP010001070.1 GCA_024231375.1 bacterium
CCGCGATAAGCGGGGGACAGCCACCCATTGTTGCCCTAAGAAGGACAATAATGGGACGCAAGAGCTTGGCAGTCCCCGTTTGTCGCTTCTGTTTTCGGGGGGGCTTGGGGTCTGGCTCCTTGTCGGCTCGGCGCGCATCACCGGTTCTCGTCAGTCCAGCTTGAGATCCTTGTCCGTCACCGCGCCTTCGGATGCGCTGGCGACGGAGTTGGCGTATTTCGCGAGGACGCCGCGCGTGTACCGGGGTTTGGGTGCTTTCCATTTGGCCAGGCGCGCACGGACCTCTTTCTGGGGGATGTCGAGCGTCAGCGAGCGGTTCTCCGCGTCGATGGTGATGGGGTCGCCGTTCTTCACGATGGCCAGTGGACCGCCCACCTGGGCCTCCGGGGTGATGTGTCCCACCACGAAACCGTGGCTCCCGCCGCTGAACCGCCCGTCTGTGATGAGGGCGACGTCCTTGCCGAGGCCTTTGCCCATGACGGCCGACGTGGGGGCCAGCATTTCGCGCATGCCTGGACCACCCTTGGGCCCTTCGTAGCGGATGACAATGACGTGGCCTTTCTTGACGGTACCGTCCAGGACGCGTTTGAGCGCGTCTTCCTCCGATTTGAACACCCGTGCCTTGCCTGAGAACCGCAGGCCTTCCTTGCCGGAGATCTTAGCGACCGCGCCTTCGGGCGCGAGATTGCCACGCAGAATCACGAGGTGCCCGTCCTTCTTGATGGGGTTTCGGAACGTGCGGATCACGTCCTGGCCTTTGGGATAGGGCTTCACACCGCGCAGGTTCTGGGCCAGTGTCTTGCCGGTGACGGTGAGGCAGTCGCCGTGGAGGAGTCCTTTCTTCAGGAGCGTCTTCATGAGGGGCTGGATGCCGCCAATCTCGATGAGGCGGGCCATGACATACTTGCCGCTTGGTTTGAGATCGGCCAAGACGGGCGTGCGCTTGCCGACGCGGGTGAAATCGTCCAGGGAGAGTTTGACGCCTGCGGTATGGGCGATGCCGAGGAGATGGAGCACGGCGTTGGTGGAGCCGCCCAGGGCCGTGACGACGGTGATGGCGTTTTCGAAGGCCTTGCGCGTCATGATGTCCTTGGGTGTGATGCCTTTCTTGATGAGCGACAGCACCGCGGCGCCCGCGTCGCGACAGTCCTTGGCTTTCTCGTCCGACACGGCGGCCTGGGCGGAGCTGTTGGGCAGACTCATGCCCAGTGCTTCAATGGCCGACGCCATGGTGTTGGCGGTGTACATGCCGCCGCACGCGCCCGCGCCGGGAATGGCTTTCGCCTCGATTTCCTTCAGCTCGGCGTCGTCGATCTCGCCCTTGGCATGGGCGCCAACCGCCTCAAACACGCTGACGATGTCGATGTCCTCGCCTTTGTGTTTGCCGGGGAGGATGGTGCCGCCGTAGATGAAGATGGACGGGCGGTTCAGGCGCGCCATGGCCATGAGGCAACCTGGCATGTTCTTGTCGCAGCCGCCGATGGCGATGAGTCCGTCGAACCATTCGCATCCTGCCACGGTTTCGATGGAGTCGGCGATGACTTCGCGCGACACCAGCGAGTATTTCATGCCTTCCGTGCCCATGGAGATGCCGTCCGAGATGGTGATGGTGTTGAAAATCACGGCTTTCCCGCCTGCGTCGTCCACGCCTTCCGCCGCACGGTCGGCCAGCACGTTGATGTGCATATTGCACGGGGTCACCATGCTCCACGTCGATGCGATGCCGATCTGAGACTTGCCGAAATCCGCGTCGTCGAAGCCTACGGCGTGGAGCATGGCGCGGCTTGGGGCACGTTCGGTGGCTTGGGTAATCTCAGACGAGTAGCGTCGATGGAGGGATGAGCGTTTGGGCATGGGAACTTCCTTGGTTGGCCGGGCGGCGATTCCGGCGGACTACAGGGCCTTCTATAAGAGAACCGTGGGATATGCGCAGGTATTTCGCTTGGGGGAGGATGGACCGGATGGACTGAGTGGACTGAGTGGACTGAGTGGACTGGCCTGATCGTGGTTGAGGGGCTTCGCCGTCGGTTGTATGATGGTCGCCGTTGGCGAACGACGTCGGGCCATATGACAAGGGAGCAGAGATGAAGAGCAGAATCCGGACGGTACTTCTTGCCGCGGTATGCGTTGGGCTGTTGTCGGGGCATGCCTGGGCGGATGGGTTTCGAGACGCGGTTGTTGCCGACTGGGCGATGCAGGAACAAGGGCGGGGCCGGACGCCGGCGGATGAAGCGTCTGCTCGCGATGCCCTGGTGCGCGCGGAACGGTTGTTGGCGAGTCTGGGTGAGATGGAGGACGGGCCTGACGTGTCAGAGGAAGCCGCGGCGCTCGCGAAGCTTCGGGCGCGGGTGGACGCGTTCGCCAGCATCGACGGAGTTCAGCGCACCGCCCTCTACCACGAGATTCGGTGGCTCACACGCGGCGCAGCGTTGAAGAACCCCTTGTTCGGGTCGCGTCCTATCGCGTTTCTCCAACGCAAGCGCTTCATCTGTCAGATGCTTCACGAGTATCTTGGGTATTTCTACGATTATGCCGACATTGCGGGCGGCGGGGTGTATCTTCTTGAGAATCCCGGCCACGACCCCAGCATTCGGAACCTCGTCGACGGTCGTCTGCCTCGCGGAAACTACACGACCCTGTCGCTCGCGTACGATGCGCGTACCCTGTATTTCGGGTTTGCCCCCAGGGCCGACGAGAAACCGGATTACTACTCGGAGGGCCGGAAGTGCTTCCACATTCACGCCATGAACACGGATGGTACTGAGCTTCGTCAACTCACTGAAGGCATGGAAGACGATTTTGACCCATGTCCTCTGCCGGACGGCGGCCTCGCCTTCATGTCGACGCGAAGAGGCGGCTTCGGACGCTGTCACAATCCATGGGAGCCTCTGCCTGCGTATACATTGCACCGCATGAGAGCTGACGGAACCCGAATCACGACTCTGTCGTTCCATGAGACGAACGAATGGCATCCGAGCGTGCTCCATGACGGCACCATCGTCTACTCACGGTGGGATTACGTGGACCGGTCGGCCGCCCATTTTCACGGGATCTGGACGAGCAATCCCGATGGAACCAATCCGCGCGTCCTGTTCGGCAGCTACACGCAGCGCATCAACGCCTGCTTCCAACCCCGTGCCGTGCCCAATTCGCACAAGGTCGTATTCGTCGCGGGCGCGCACCACGCGGATGTGGGCGGGACGCTGGTACTCCTCGACACGCGCCGTACCGCGTTGGACCCGGAGACAGGCCAAGACCGCTTCGACGCGGTTGAGGTGCTGACACCCGATGTCTGTTTCCCAGAAGCCCCCGGCTGGCCCTCCACCTATTTTCACAGCCCGTGGCCGTTGTCGGAGGACTACTTCCTCGTGGCCTACAGTCACGACCCGCTTCCTGGCATGGGGCCGGGCGTGAAAGAGGACACCGAAACCGGCCTATACCTCTTCGACCGATTCGGAAACCTGGAGCTTCTGTATCGGGAATCGGGCGTCTCCAGCATGTATCCCATTCCTCTTGCGCCGCGCCCCAAGCCCCCGGTGGTGGCCAGTACGCGGGCGCCGGCCTTGGGAGACGAAGGCGAATTCATGTTGGCGGACGTGGGCCGGAGCCATTTCGGAATGCCGTCCGATCGGCCCATCCGCGCACTGCGCGTGTTTCAGCTCCTTCCCAAGAGCGAAACCCATATGGCCAACAATCCGCGACTCGGGTACGCCAATGCCGAACCCGGCCGCCTGCTTCTCGGCACGGTGCCGGTGGAGCCCGACGGCTCGGCCTACTTTCGCGCACCTGCTCGCAAGGCCCTGACCTTCCAGGCCGTGGACGAATCCGGACGTGCGGTGCAGGGGATGCGTAGCGCCACCTACCTGCAGCCTGGCGAACGGCGCAGTTGTGTGGGATGCCACGAACCGCCCGGGACCCCGCCGCGCGTTCGTCAGCCTGCGGCCATGGGCCGCGGTCCGTCCGCCATCCAGCCTGGTCCCGATGGGTCACGTCCCTGGAGCTTCCCGCGTCTGGTCCAGCCTGTGTTGAATGACCACTGCGTCCGTTGCCACGACGACGGGGAAGACTCCCACAAGCCCTGCCTTGCCGGAACGTCGACGGACCACTTCACGGCCGCCTACGAGGGTCTGAAGCCCTATGTCCGATGGTTTGAGTGGGGTGAAAGCACCATCGAACCCATCGTCACCCGGCCCGGGCGCATGCCCAGTGTTGAGAGTCCGATCGCGTCCATTCTGGCTGACGCCAACCATGCTGGGGAAGTGCGGTTGACGGACGGCGAACTCCGGCGTATCTACCTGTGGCTTGACGGCAATGCCGCCTTCTACGGCGCCTTCTACGAGCCAGATCTGATCGCCCAGCGCAAGGGCGAAGTCATTCCCGTGCCCGCCTTGCAGTGAAGGGGAAGAGAAGGGGGGGTGGAGCTTGATGGGGGTTGGGGGATGAAGAAACGCCCTCGAACCTTGCGGTTCGAGGGCGCCAATGCGTCTATCGACTGGACTACTTCTTCTTGGAGCGTTTCGCCGCTTTCTTCGCTTCGCGCGGCCATTGGATGGCGGCCTGGGCGGCTGCGAAGCGCGCGATGGGTACGCGGAAGGGGCTGCAACTGACGTAGTCCATGCCGACCCGGTGGCAGAACTTGACCGACGACGGCTCGCCGCCGTGTTCGCCGCAGATGCCGACCTTGAGGTCGGGCCGTGTGCTCCGGCCTTTGTCCACGCCCATGGAAATCAACTGGCCGATGCCTTCCTGGTCGAGCACCTGGAACGGGTCTTCGGGGAGGATGTTGTGTTCCAGATAGTGGGGAAGGGACGCGCCTATGTCATCGCGGGAGTAGCCGAACCCCATTTGCGTGAGATCGTTGGTGCCGAAGCTGAAGAACTCGGCGACCTCGGCGATGCTGTCGGCTGTGAGGGCCGCGCGCGGTATCTCGATCATGGTGCCGACCATATACTCCAGTTTCAGCTTATACTTGGCCTCGACCTCAGCGGCCACGCGACGGATGATGGCTTCCTGGTTGGCCAACTCTTCTTTTGTGCCCACGAGCGGCACCATGAGTTCAGGCACGACTCTGATGCGCTTCTTCTTCAACTCGGCCTTGGCTTCAAGAATGGCGCGTACCTGCATTTCCGTGATCTCGGGGTAGGCGACGCCGAGGCGGCAGCCGCGATGTCCCAGCATGGGATTCAATTCGTGCAGTTGGGTAATGCGTTCCTTGATCTGAGAGGGTTTGACGCCGATTTGCTCGCCCAACTCCTCGATCTGCTTTCCGGTCAGGCCGCCCACGAACTCGTGGAGCGGTGGGTCGAGCAGACGGATGGTGACAGGCATGCCTTTCATGGCTCTGAATATGCGGAGGAAATCCTTCTTCTGGAAGGGGAGCAACTTCATCACGGCCTTGCGGCGGGCAGTCTCATTCTCGGCGAGGATTGTCTCGCGCATGTGAATGATGCGTTCCGGTTCGAAGAACATGTGTTCCGTGCGGGCGAGTCCGATGCCTTCCGCGCCAAACTTCACGGCTTGGAGGGCGTCTTCGGGACGCTCGGCATTGGTGCGCACCTTCAGTTCGCGGACGGCGTCGGCCCATTGCATGAGCTTCTTGTACCACTTGTTCTTCTCGGGCTGAGCCGGAAGCACGCGGACCTTGCCCTCGTAGACTTCGCCCGTCGACCCGTTCATCGAGATCCATTCGCCCTCTCTGACGACCCTTCTGCCTACATTCATCTTCTTCTCGGCTACGTTGATGCGGAGGGCGCCACAGCCCACGATGCAGCACTTGCCCCAGCCGCGGGCCACGAGAGCGGCGTGCGATGTCATGCCGCCCTTCGCCGTAAGGACCGCCACAGCGGCGTGCATGCCGTGTACGTCTTCAGGCGATGTCTCCGTGCGTACGAGGATGACCTTCTTGCCTTTCTTGGCCCAGGCCTCGGCTTCGTCGGACGTGAACACCACCTTGCCTACGCCGCCGCCGGGACCAGCGGGAAGTCCTTTCGCGAACACCTTGGCTTTCTTCTCGGCCTTGGGGTCGAGCATGGGAAGCAGCAATTCGTCCAACTGTTCGGGATGCACGCGCATGATGGCGGTTTCCCGGTCGATGAGCTTGCTGTTAGCCATTTCGACGGCCATACGGACAGCGGCTGTACCCGTGCGCTTTCCGGTGCGGGTTTGGAGCATGTAGAGCTTCTTGTTCTCGATAGTGAACTCGAGGTCCTGCATGTCCTTGTAATGCTTCTCAAGCTTGTTGCGAATGGCCACCAGCTTCTTGTAGAGCGGGGGCCACTGCTCCTCGAGCGATTTGAGGTGCTTCGTATCGGCTGTCGAAGTGGCCTTGTTGAGCGGGCGGGGGGTACGGGTGCCAGCCACCACGTCTTCGCCCTGGGCGTTGACGAGCCATTCGCCGTAGAACGTGTCGGCACCGGTGGCCGGATCGCGCGTGAAGGCCACGCCCGTGGCCGAGGTGTCGCCGAGGTTGCCGAAGACCATGGATTGAACGTTGACCGCGGTGCCCCATTCGTGGGGGATGCCTTCGATGCGGCGGTAAGCGATGGCGCGCCGGCCGTTCCAGGATTGGAACACGGCCTTGATGCCACCCCAGAGCTGCTTCTCCGCGTCGTCGGGGAAGGGCTTCCCGATGCACTCTTTCACGATAGCCTTGAACTCGCGGCAGAGCTTCTTGAGGTCATCGACATCGAGATCGGTGTCTTCGGTGACGCCCTTTTCCTTCTTCATGGCCTCCATGGCGTGTTCCATGCGTTCACGCACGGACTGCCCATCTTTCGGCTCGACGCCCCCGGCCTTTTCCATGACTACGTCGGCATACATCATGATGAGGCGGCGGTAGGCGTCGTAGGCGAACCGTTCGTTGCCGCTCTTGGCGATGAGGCCGGGGAGGGTCTTGGGGCAGAGGCCCACATTCAGGACCGTGTCCATCATGCCCGGCATGGACATCCGCGCACCCGACCGTACCGAGAGGAGGAGCGGGTTCTCAGGGTCGCCATACTTCTTGCCCATGGCTTTCTCGGTGCGGGCGAGGGCTCTTTTCACCTCTGCCGTGAGTGACTTAGGCAGACGCCCCTTGTTCCGGTAGTATTCCGTACACATTTCGGTAGAAATGGTGAAGCCGGCTGGGACAGGAACACCGAGGCTGGACATTTCGGCAAGGTTCGCGCCTTTGCCGCCCAGCAGATTCTTCATGGAGGCTTCGCCCTCCGCTTTCCCGCCACCAAAGAAATACACATTCTTCCGCGCCATAGCGTGCCATTCTCCTTGTATGCCCATCGAATCCAAACGACCGGTACGGGTGGTGTTTTCGAATGAAATGGGCTCGTGTCTGCGCCTTCGTGGGTTGGCGCTTTCTGCTCTCCGAGCCCACACTGACAGAATTACTCTAACTATACTGAAGCAGCCGAGATGTGTTCAATATTCCCGTCCGGGACCCCAATCGCCGGGTAAGGCATGAGCGGAACAAAGGAAGTGACTCAAGGGGAGTCTCCGCCGTAGGCGGACGCGGGCTAGAGCGCTCTGGCGTAGACGACGGATAGGCGGGATCAAGCCAGAAAGGACGGACCGGCGGGAGATCCGGGCCCTTGTCGGGCCGGCCTCCCGCCGGTCTCGCCGACGCTACCGCACAGAGGGGGGACTACTGCGCGGCGGCGCTGATGGCTATTGAGGAGGCGTGACCGTGAGCGTACGCTCGACGGCTTCGCCCGTGGGCGCGATGGTGAGGTACACGTTGCCCGAGTCGTCGGCCGGTTCCACTTCGAACCCCGCTCCGGCGGGATTCAGGGTCACGGCCTCTTTACTCGGGAATGCCTTGGCCGTCAGGAACACCCGGCTGGGCGCTGTGACCGCTGGGTCCTCCGTCCACGAGCAGGTGAAGGCGCCGGTGTCGAAATCGGCCTGGTAGGCGGTCAGTGTGCCCGCGATCTGCACGGGCACGGGGCGGCACAGGATGTGGAAGTAGGAGGCGTCGAGCACGTACTTGCCGAACTCCCAGTAGGTGTCGCCACAGAGCAGTTTTTCGAACTGGCGGACGACAAACCGTGCGGAGGGAACGATATCGGGTCCCGCCCCACCGAAGGCACCCCATTCCCCGATGATCATGGGCATGCCGAGCTCGGCGGTCTTCTCGCCGTGGCGCTTGAAGATCAATTCGACGCGGTCGTTGGACGCGAGCGCGAGGTCGGGCGTGTCGACGACGATATCGTATCCGTGGGGCGCGTAGGCCTGCCGCGGGTCTGGTTTGCCGTCCGGACCGAGCACGGGCTGCACGCCGCTGCGAATGCCCATGTTGGCCGACATGCTGGTCTCGAGCAGGATGATGTGATCGGGATCGACTTGACGGATGGCGTCGCGCACACGCTGGAACATGGCCGTCATCAACGTGCGTTCGAATTCCTGGAAGATGGACGCCGACGCGTCGATGACCGGGAGGTAGACGTCCATCTCTTTGAGGCGTTCCATCAGCTTGGCGCGGCCGGCCGTGTCGAGCCACTGCTCGATGGTGGCGCCCACATCGGGTTCGCCGGTGCCGTCCTTCTTGGCGACGACTTTGGCAAATTCCACGATGCTGGCGAGTTGGGCTTCGGGGTTCTTGCTGCCCAAGTTAGGTTCGTTGAAGAGGTCGTAGCCCATGACCGTGGGATTGTCGGCGTAGCGTTTGGCGATGTGCTGCCAGGCCATGGCGAAGTGATCCTGCACGCCAATGCCGTCGGCGCAGGGTTTGTTGGCCCAGAAGTTGTCGAAGGCGGTCTGGATGGCCGGGCTCGTGAAGTAGGCGTCGCTCCACACGTCGCCTCCGCCCACATGGGGCTTGCCGTCGGTGAGCGTGGCCCACTCGGGCGCACCGTCCGAATACAGAACGCTATACAGGTCCTGGTGCATGTCGATGAACACATAGAGGTCGTTGTCGGCGGCCCACTGGATGCGTTGGTCGACTTTCTTCAGGTATTCCTCGTCGAACTTGCCGGGCTCCGGCTCGAGTCCGTCCCAGATGACGCCGAGGCGAATGCAGTTCATGCCCCACTTGCGCATGAGGGCGAATTCGTCGGGGCCGTGCCAGCTCTGGTAGTTGGCCTGCGGATCCTTGCTGATGACGCTCATGCCGTGGAACAGGATATGGCGCCCCTCAGTGTCCAGGAACCGGCCGTCGTTCACGGTTACGAATTTGCCGGGAGTGGGGGCCGGTTCGGGTGCCCGGACCGGTGTCGGAGCGGGGGCAGGTTCGGGCGCGGGCTCCGGCGCCGCCGGAGGCGCAGGAGCAGGCTCTTCCTGGACGGTATCGACCGGTTGCGCGGGCGTCTCCGGTACTTCCTGAGCGGGCTCCTTTTCGCCGCAGCCCAGACACAGGCATAGGCACAGGGCCGGGAACATCCACATACATGCGATTCGTTTCATGATCACTCCTCCTGGGCGTGTTGTCCGCCCGAGAAACCACACCCCACTTGCGACCGCCTTAGACGGTCGTCCCTCGGATCGACTCACTCCATCGTCCACTTCCACGCCGGCGCTTGTCAACATGGGGGAGGGCGCCAGGACGCGGCACCGACGCTGGCCACCGTGTCTCTCATGCGGGGGGAGGCCGGCCCGCGAGAGACCCGGGCAGTAGAACAGAGAACCGGGCGAGCCGTGAATGTGCTCAC
>JAAEQP010001071.1 GCA_024231375.1 bacterium
ACCGGCGCCCCAATGCCCTGTCGGGCGGGCAACAGCAGCGCGTCGCCGTAGCGCGCGCTGTCGCTTCCAGACCGGAGTTGGTTCTGGCCGATGAACCCACCGCCAACTTGGACGGCGAAAACGCGGAGATCCTGTTGGACATGATGCGCGATCTCAACGAGCGTGAGGGCATCACCTTCATCTTCTCCACCCACGACCCGCGCGTGGTCGCCCACGCCCGGCGCGTCGTCACCCTTGTGGATGGACGTATCGCGAAGGACGAAGCCAAAGAATCCACAGCAATGGAGGCAGTGGATTCAGAGAAGCGCTGATAGATACGCTGGTTCAGGGCTGCGTAGCGAAGCCAATGGTTGGGGAGGCCGTCTTCGTAGACGCGGCATCCTGCCGCGTCAGGTGAGGCGACCGGTGTGAAGAGGTGGTACATCCGCCGTGGCGGGCTGGAAGCCTCTTCTACGTTGCGGCCCGTTCCAACATCTACGGGTGACCTGGAATAGTTCATGAGTATCTGCTTCGAAATAACGGTAGCCCAGGGTTCCGAAAAGAAAGC
>JAAEQP010001072.1 GCA_024231375.1 bacterium
AAGGAACACTCCATGTTCCGCGACGCCCTCAGGCGCTATTTCGAGAAAGAGGTAACCCCGCACGTCGATCAATGGGAAGAGGACGGTATCGTCCCGAGCAGCGCATGGAAGAAGTTCGGTGCACAGGGATTTTTGTGCCCGTGGGTTCCCGAAGAGTACGGAGGGCTCGGCGCCGATTTTCTCTACTCATTCATTTTAAACGAGGAGATTTCGCGAACGAATTGCAATGGATTCTTCGTCCCGCTCCACGCCGACATCGTCGTGCCCTACATCTTCAACCTGGGCACGGAGGCGCAAAAAAAACGGTGGCTTCCGGGCTGCGTGAGCGGTGACACGGTAGCCGCGGTGGCGATGACCGAGCCGGACGCGGGGTCGGACCTCGCCGCGATCAGAACCACAGCCGTGCGGGACGGTGACAACTACATCATCAACGGTCAGAAGACCTTCATCTCCAACGGCCACAACTGCGGCCTGGCCATCGTCGCCGTAAAGACCGATCCGGACGCTGTCCCGCC
>JAAEQP010001073.1 GCA_024231375.1 bacterium
CGAGCGGCTCGACGTACCCTCCACGGGCGCCACACCCGGGTTCTACGAACCAACGCGGATCCAGATGAAGGACGGAAGGCCAACAAGGTCGATGGGAGCATGCAGCACTGGCGCTTGGAAGAGCGACTTGCCATAGGCCTTACACTGCGCCACAAACGCGGCCCCCACCAAGTCACCGTCCCGATACACGCGCAGCACCTTTGGCTGCGTCGCTCTGGTCGACGTTTGCAGGAAGCAGGCATACACCTCCCACACCCCTTCATCGACCCCGTGTCGGCGGAGATAGTCGCCAAAGCAGTCCCGCTCTTCTTCGGACAACATGGTGCTGTTAAGCGTTATGGAAAACATACCAGCCATTTCGTGCGAGTCTAGCGTTCGAAGAAGAGTTCGTCATCGACGACCCGCTCATCTTGAGGGTTGGGCACATGGAAATAGGTGGCCGTGACACCGGGATCGGCGAATTCGGTGAGGGTCAGTCCGCGCGAGGTCCTTCCCGGGTACCATGCGCCCGGGTCCCACACGCGAACCGTGCACGCCATGCCGCCGGGGTGCACGGAGTCGTCAGGTACGGGCCCCTTGAGTGAGGCGACATCCAAGGTGAGAAGACGCGGCTCGATGCCTTCCATTCGCTGGCTGTGCTCGGGGTTGAGACCGAACAATTGGGGACCGCGCATGACGGCAACGCGTCCCAGTTGGGCACGGCGCCCCTTCACGTAACGCCACTCCATGGGGAGTTCCAGTTCGACGACGTCACCGTCCCCCCAGGTTCGGTCAATGTCGAAAAACGTGCCGGCCTTCGGAGTTCCGGACGGTGGCTCGCCGTTGACCTTCACGGAAGCTTCCGTGCACCAGCGAGGGATTCGAAGAGACAAGGTGAAAGACTTGAGAGCCGACGAAGAGACGTGCAGCTTCACGCTGCCGCTGTTTGGATAGTCGGTTTCTTGGCGAAGCTGTACGGCCCCCGCGCCGTCGAGTTCGGTTTCGATGGTGCAGGGCGTGTAGAGGTTCACGACAAGCCGTTTGTCGCCTCGATAGACAACCAACCGGGGCACGTCGGCGAGGCCGCGCCGGTAGTTGTTGGGACAACAGTACGTGTCTCCCTTGAAATAGACGCGCGGGGCTTCAAACGGTGTGTAGTACCGCATGTACCGTCCGTCGGGCGACTGGGCACCGAACAGCGTGTTGTGAATGGTGCGCTCCATGAGGTCGCCGTAGAGGGGGTCCGGCGCCTGCCGCATGAGCTCGTCGTAGAACTTCAGCATGTAGGCTGAGGCACACGTCTCTCCGAGATTGGACATGCCGGCCTGGGTGTCGTGCCAGCATTCGTGGTCGCCGCACGCTCCCGAAATGGAGAGCCCTTCCTCTTTCAGAATGAACGCCAACACGCCCTCGCTCATCTCATGGAGCGACGTGCTCTTGCGTTCCGGGTCGAGGCGCAGCTGGACG
This sequence comes from bacterium, assembly GCA_024231375.1. Next base: position 1,447 of record JAAEQP010001073.1, read on the forward strand.
AGGCACTTGTCGATGTATGCGTAGACGTGACCGTCGATGTTCTCCCAGCGGCCCTTGACGATGGGCTTGCGCCACGAG
>JAAEQP010001074.1 GCA_024231375.1 bacterium
AGGTAACACAGTTCGCACGTTTGCGTAACACGCTCCGGCAACACGAACCCGTACTCCCGTTCCGCCAAACGCGCCAATCCAAGCGCGCCCGATTCCGCCACCGCACGGGTGAACCGGTTCGCGTTCTCGGGTCCGCGCGCCAACACTTCCGCCGGGGTCGTATCGGACACGTTGCCGAGGATGATGCCGCAGTTCGTCTGGATGTTCCCGTACGGGTCGATATGCAGTTCCCACAACGTATCCGCTCGGAACTGCTGTAAACACGAACCGTTCTCGATCTGCCCCATCCAGGTGTACTCAGGAAGGTTCGGGTCGTCGGGCGCATAGGTGTCGAGAAACCGAGCCAACTCCCGGTGGGCCGTGCCTACGCATCCCAGGGTCAATCCCCGCACGTACTCGCGCAAGCGTGTTTCGTCTTCGACGAGCGCCTTAGAGCCACGCACGTCCTCCTCGCTGCTCTCCGATCCGTAGTAGTTCTGTTCGTCGAAAATCTCCTTCGCCATGCGCCGCACGCGCAGAAACCGCTCAGCCGGAACAAACTCCTGGTGAAACGGGTCCCCCGACGCGTACATCCCAGGCACGCCATGCTGCGCGAGAAACTCGAAGCGTTCGCGCACCACCTCATCGTCTTCGGCCCAATAGGAGTTCGTCTCGATGAAATGCGGCGCCACCCCCGCCTCGTGCGCCAGCCGCACCGACTCACGCAGCGTGTCCCAATACAACATCGCCTCGCCCCCGGCGAT
>JAAEQP010001075.1 GCA_024231375.1 bacterium
ACGGGGCTGGGGTTGGCGGTCGTCTTCGGAATCGCCAATCAACACGGCGGTTTTGTCGATGTCGATAGTGAGTTGGGTGTGGGATCCGAGTTCAGAATCTATCTGCCATCGGTGAAGAAGCGGCGTGTCGAGCCCGCGCACGAAGAGTCCGCCGAACAGAAGGTTGGAACTGAGCGGATTCTTCTTGCTGAGGATGAAGAGCAAGTGAGGGCGCTGGCCAGCAGGATTTTGACCAACGCCGGATACAAGGTGCATGCCGTGGGTGACGGGGAAGCGGCCGTGAGGGAAGTGCGTGCCGCTACTGAGCGGTTCGACCTGATTGTCCTGGATCTCATCATGCCGAAGATGAATGGCGATCAAGCCTTCGAGGCAATCCGTGCGGAGGATCGCGACATCCCGATCATGTTCTGCACTGGATATTCGGACGCGAGCATCAATACCGAATTGGTGTTGGGGAGCGGCTCCCAGATCCTTCGGAAGCCCTATTCAATGAAAGAAATACTCACTGCTGTCCGCAGAGCCGTCGATGGCAGTCCTGATACTGCTAGTCAGGCAGATGTCTGAGTCGGAGATCTCCGCGATAGCCACAGCAGGACTACGACCATGAGAACAGGCCAGAAGCACACGAGGGTCATGGCAATGGGCAGGGATGTGCGGGCGGCGGCCAAGCCGACGACCCAGGGCATGAGCACGCAGCCACCGTTGCCGAATATGGACAGGACTGCGAACATGGGGGCGCCGCCACGGGGGAATCGGTCGGCCGTGAGCGCCAAGGTGCTTGGCCAGACGCAGCTTGACGTCATCCCCACGAGGACGCAGGCGGTCAGCGCAGCCCATCGGACGGGCAACCACATGCCCGCGACAATGAGGACGGCCGTTGACGCCGCGCAAACGGTCATGATGGTCATGAGGGAAACGCGTTTCGCCAGGCGCGCCGCCCCGATACGGCCGATCATCATGCCCACGGAGAATCCCGCCAGTGCGAGGGCGCCGGTGCTCTTGGAGTATCCAAGCGATCGTTCGGCGTAGGCGGGTAGCCACTGCACAATCCCGGTCTCGGTGGCGCCGGTGCACACCACGAGCACCAAGGCCGCCAGGAAGGCGCCGTGGACCATCAAGCCGGAGATGGGCTGCGGCGTTTCGCCGTTCTGGATCAATGGGGGCAATCGCAGGCGCATGAATCCGATGCCCACCAGCAGCGGCAGCGCCAGGAAAGCGCCGAACACCAGCCGCCACGGAAGCTGAAGCCAGAGGGCCATGGCCCCGATAGCCACCGTGAACACCGCGCCGATACAGTAGAACGAGTGGAGCCAGTTGAGGGCCGATCCGCGGTTGTTTGGCTGGAGCGCGCACATGATTGGACTCATGATCATGTCCAGGAGGCCGGAACCGGCGCCCATGATGCCGGTGGCCAGCAGTATGGCGCTGTAGCTTGGCGCCGTGGCGAGCACCCCGAGTCCGACCGCGTTGAGCACCAGTCCCAGCACGGCGAACCGCCTCGCGCCGAACCGGTCGGCCAGCGATCCGCCAAGGACGATGGCCACGACGCGGCTGCCAAACACCATGGCCGGAATCCGGCCGAGTTGCTCTTCCGTGAGGCCCTCACTCCCTCCAAAGACGTGGGCGAAGGTCGTCAGGTAGATGGGCGGAAGGTTCACGGCGAGGGCCAGGCACATCATGGTGGTGTAGCACAGGGCTATCGCGTATCGGCTGCCGCATTCATCTCTTGGCATGTCGGTTCCGATCGCGGAAGAGTCGCAACCCAGCGGACGCCCCATCCCGCATCACGCCGGCTTCCCAACGCGTCCTGGCGCGCGTCGGTTGGCGGCCATCTCTTTGGCGAAGGCGTCGAGGAGCCCTTTCAGTCGCGCCACGACCTCGGGATGGGCGTCGGCCATATTGCGCTGCTCGCCGATGTCGTCTTCCAGGTTGAACAGGGACAGTACGACCGTTGGGTTTTCATAGGCTCCCGGCATCCCGCCGCCGCCAGGCTTAGCCACGGTGCGGTACTTGTGAGGAATGTGGAGCTTCCATTTGCCCGCGCGCACTGCTTCGAGTTGCCCGGCGCGATGGTAGAAGAAGGCTTCGTGGGGCGATCTCGCGCCTGGTTCGCCGAACATGAGTGGGCGAATGTCCTTGCCGTCGATCGTGCGATCGGGCAGCGGCGCGCCCGCGATGGCGGCCACGGTGGGGAGGATGTCGAACATGGCGGCTACCTCGCTGCAGACGCTTTCCGCGGGAATGTGCCCAGGCCATCGCATGAGGCAGATCTCGCGCTGGCCGCCGTCGAAGGTGGTGCCCTTGCCTTCGCGCAGGGGCAACGCGGCGCCCGCATGGTCGCCATAACTCAGCCAGGGACCGTTGTCGGACGAATAGACGACCAGCGTGTTGTCGTCGAGGCCCAGCCGCTTCACCGTGTCGAGAATCTGGCCCACGGACCAGTCGATCTCCATGATCACGTCGCCGTACAGCCCTTGCTTCGACTTGCCGCGGAACTCGTCCGAGCAGTGTAGGGGGACGTGGGGCATGCTGTGAGGCAGATAGAGGAAGAAGGGTTGTCTTCGGTTCGATTCGATGAACTTCACGGCCCGCTCGGTGTACCACCGGGTCAGGTTGTTCTGGTCCGGGTTCATCTCGACGACGGTTTCGCCATCTACTAACGGAAGATCGGGATACTTGTCGCTGGTGGGATGGAAAGGCCACATGTCGTTCGAATAAGGAAGTCCGAAATACTCGTCGAATCCGTGGCGCGTGGGCAGGAATTCGGGGTGGTGGCCCAGGTGCCATTTCCCGAAACACGCCGTGGCATAGTCGCGTTGCTTCAGTACGTCGGCCATGGTCATTTCGTCGGCGTGAATTCCGGTGCCGGCATTCGGACCCAGCACTCGGGGCAACCCGACCCGGTTCGGGTAGCAGCCGGTCATGAGCGCCGCACGGGACGGCGTGCAGGTGGGTGCTGCCGAGTAGAAGTCGGTGAACCGTACGCCCTCAGCCGCCATGCGGTCCAAGTTGGGGGTTTCGAACGTGGTTGCGCCGTAGCAGCCCGCGTCCTGGTAGCCTTGGTCGTCCGCGAATATGACGATGACGTTGGGCCGGTCGAGCGGATCGCGTTCGGCGGCATGCGCGCGGCCCGAGAAGGCCACGGCGGCGGTGCCCGCGGCGAACGTTCTCAGAAAATCGCGGCGTCTCATTGGTGATCCCCCATTTGCGCGTGTGCGAGCCCGATCGACAGACAACGGGCGCTGCATTTCAGGTGAGGATACCACAATGGGCGCGGCCAACGCGCGCGGTCCGAGTTGAATCGGTGATGGTATGAGAGGCGATGGGGCTGATCGAACGGTCTCTATTCTGTCATGTACTGCTTGGTGAGGGGATTGCGTGGCGGCTGCGCACGGAACCGTACGGGAATCCGTGGCTGGATCTTCTCGCCGTCGCACCTATTGGCCAATTCTGTCGTGCGCTCTTGGGTCGATACGAAAGGGGAGTGGCATGGGGAACGTCCTCGGCCGTGTTGGTGGCTTTCTCTGTTGCATCGCCATCGCTTTGTCGGGCACCGTCGTGGCCCAGGATAGCGAACGAACGTTCCTGACGATTGGCCAGGCGTATGGCGGCACGTCGTTGCCTTTGAAGCAGATCAATGGCGACACGTCGCTGCCGTTTCGGGTGTCCGCACGCTACTTCGCCCGGCCGGAGTCGTTTCCAAACGTTCTGCCGTTGCCAGATATGCCCAATGGTTTGCCGGACGTCGTCAGCGCATTCGTGGCGTATCGGCACAATGAACTGGTTGCGCTGGCTCGGAATGGGGCCATTGAACCGCTGGACGACTTGTTTGAAGAGGTCGGAGTCGACCCCCGTGAGTTCCTACTGCCGAACGCCTATGACGCTGTCCGGTTCGACGGACACATCTGGGCACTTCCCCATCGCATGCAGTTCTTTCTGATGTCGTTCGATGAGTCCATGTTCAACACGTTGGGACTACCTACACGGATCGATTCCTGGCAGGCGTTCCGCGATGCGGCCGAGGCGGTCGCGGGAGCTGGTCCGGAGCCGCGACACGGGGTCACTTCCGGGCAACTCTCCGCCTATGACATGACCACGCTTCTTCTGCATTTCCTTGAGCGTGACGGAATCCGTGCCGATGAAATCGTTGAATTCCACGGACACATGGTGCAGTTGGCTTCGACCGGCATCCTTGATGGACCGACATGGGCCACCAGGAACGCAATCTCGTTGGAGACCTTCCGAACGCCGGAATCGCGGCGCTTGGTTGTGCCGTTGCCACCCAGCAATGCGCTGACCGAACCCGTCGGCACGGAGGAGGCGGCACGGCTTGGCTTCATGGAAGTCTTCGCTCTTCGAGTGAACTCGGACGAGAAACGTGAAGGTGCACGGCGGTTTCTCAAGTGGCTGATGCGTACGGAAACGCAGATGCGACTGATGAGAGGCTCAAGTCTTGATATGCCCAAGCGAAGCAGGCAGTTCAGCAATTGTCATCTGACGCTGTACAGACCGGCGCTGAACTCGGATGCTTTCAAGAGATGGTGCGAAGAGCACCCCGCATACATCGAACTGGCACGGGCTGCTTTGGAAGTGCATTTGACGACTGCTTCCCAGAGCCTGGACCGGGATGTCCTTGACGGGAAGTACCGAGCACTGTGCGACGAGGTATGGGACACCGCTGGACTAGAGGATCTGGTCGTGGCGCTCCACAGGTTCATGGGTGCGCCTCAAGCATCGGATTTGGAGCCCGATCCGGACCGGGACTTGTCCGTCGCGGTTCTCGACCCATCCGTAGCAGAGAGGTCGACGGCAGGTTCCGGCTCATCGGCATTGGCACAGCGGGGTGACGGTTTCGCGGAGGAGGGAGATCACGAAGAGGCCGCGATTGCGTGGCTGAACGCATGGATTCAGTCGCCTGAGTCCGGGGACGCGTTCTTTCCGCGCTTGTATGGGGCTTGGTTGAAGGATGGCGACTGGATGGCGCCTGTGCTGTTCGGCGGCGATGCGCTGAGCGACGCCGCGCTGAATCCGTTGAAGACGCGCATCCTGGCGCGTATTCGAGCGTTGTCCGAGTCGAATGGGATGGATGATCGATTGCGCGCTATCGGCGAGGCGTTGGACAGAGGGGACCTTGAGCATCTGTGCGCCACCCTTGAGTCGGTGGTGGAGCGCGAGATGCTGGAAGGCGTCTCCGAACAGGACCGTACGGAGTTCTTCTTGAGTCTCTTTCTGTTGGGCGGATCGGGTGACGCTGGCTTTCCGTGGCCCGAGGACCTTTCGTTTGCATCGGAGAACCGGTTTCATGCCGTCCGGCGCAGGGCGCTTGAGTTGAGTATGGGATCGTTCGACACGCTCGCGCTCGACATGCAGGCATTCTATGCACTGCGCATCGCGGAACGATTCATGGACGACATTCAGGTGCAGTTCGCCGTTGACGTGTTGGAGAACCGCTGGCGCAATCCCAATACCTCGAAACGCTGGCGTGAGCGTCTTTTCACGAGGTATGCCGCGTTGCTTGCGGATGAGTGCGCCCGGCCAGAGCAGGCGGCCGATGCGTATGCAGGATATTGCGATTGGCATCGGGACGCACCCAGTGCATTCCGTACGCAGGCCGATTCACTGTATTCCCGCCCACAGAAGCCTGCGAGATAGGGGTTGAGCACTTGAGGGAATCGGCGGGATGCGCGAAGGGACAACGGGGCTGTTCAGAAAGTCTCGGCCTTGGCGCGTAGCGCGCGATAAGCGGGGGACAGCCACCCATTGTTGCCCTAAGAAGGGCAATAATGGGACGCAAGAGCTTGGCAGTCCCCGTTTGTCGCTTCTGTTTTCGCGCGCATATGACTTTTTCAGCAGATCCATGGCAGGACGTTCGGTGGGAGGTCCGGTATGGCGACTTTCTTGATAGGCATTGTGGCGGCTATTGGGGCCGGCGCCGGCCCCGTGGGCAATCTGACCGTGCTCAGTGCGTTCGAGTATCCGTCAGGGGTATGTCGGGTAATCGTCCGCAACGACGGCGCCGGTACGATTGACCTCTCCGAGATTGAGGTTATTCATGGACAGGAAGCGCGGTTGCCTCTCGTGTGGGTGGTTTCGGAGCCCCCGCAGGTCCCGCCCGGCGGTCTCGCATATGTCACGTACCGCTTCGATCAGGGGTGGAATGCCGCCGAGAACGGATTGGACCACTGCCTCCTCGGTGGGGACGGCGTACGGTGCCCATATCCGGCCCCTGGAACACCGCCTCTCGCAGTGACCTACTTGGTTTTCGATGCCAACCCGGGACGCGTCTACCTGTACCTGCGAAATCCGGGACCTGAGGCGCGTCGAGTGATCGGGACGACCGTGGGCGGCCAGGCACTGGAGTTGGAAACACCGGTGGACATCGAAGCAGGCAGCGTGAATCTTGTGTTGGGGCAATGGGAGGATCGGAACCCGGCTGACAACTCGATTCCGTTCTGTTGTATTGACATCGATGTCTCGGGAACCGGGAGTGTACGCCTTCCCGCGCGCCTGTTCCGGCCCGACCACGCGCCGAAGATGTCCATGGAGAGTCTGTCGCCCTTGTTTGCGTTTCGTTGCGCTTCGCATCGGCATGGCCCGCCTCGGGAGGCCGGCAGGGCGGCGGTGGCGTCGCTTCTGGCGGCATCCGGGTCCGCGCGTGCGCAAGCATTCTGCAACGTCGATATGGTTGCCGATGCGCAGGATCTGTTCGCGCCCCTCTTCGAGCGTTGCCGGATTGAACCGCAACCGGCTTTCTCGAACCAGTGCTGGGCCGGGAACCATGTCAAACCGACTCTGGACAGCGCCCGCCGGACCAAGGCCTATGTGGAGCCGGGCTCGTTCTATCCGGTTCTCTTCGCTGAATACATACACCGGGATGGCACACCGCCATTCGGGCTGTCGGCGATTCGCGATGTCGCCTATGCGTGCTTGGCCGCGGGCGCGAAGGGCGCTACCCTCGGGGACACCCATAGCGCGGAGTTGACGCAGGAGTCCTCACGCGCCCTGCGATGCCTATCGCGCGAGGTTGACCGCTTGCACCCACTTATCTCGATTGCTGAACCCGTGCCGTGGGCAACCGTGAACGATGACGCTTGGTGCACGGCCCATCTGTTGCTCTGTGGCGATCGGGGGTTCTTGCTCATCTTGTTGCCACGAATGGGGAATCGAGAGAGGCAGGACGCCACCGTGAGCCTCCGTGTCCGGGACGGTAGGTGGGAGCCGGCAACGCGGGCCGAGGAAGTCGGAGGCTTCCACGAGTCTGTGGGCGTAGACGAAGACGAAGCGTGTTCACGTGTAGTTGTAGAACGAAGCGATCAGACTCGGGTGTTCTTCGTCCCGTTCCTGGGTGGATTTGGCGTTGAGGGTTGAGGGCGGGTGCGCGGCGTCGCGCTTGGCGCGTGGGGAGACCGCCTGTGTCGTGGGCCTGGTATCCGGGCCGGACCGCCTACTGCAAGGGCGGCGGGATGTTCTTCATGACTCCCGAGACGAGGACGACGGCGACGGCAAGAACGACGAGCACGCCGGTCCATGTGCGTGATCGGGATTGGATCGGGTTGGCCCAGGGCCTCTGGGATGTGAGAGCGATGGCCAGTGCGAACACAGGGAGCGCGATCAGAAATTTGATGCCGAACAGGGCGTGATACAGGGGTTGCCCCCTATGGTTGAAGCGGGTGATGAGAAGGTAGTTGTAGAATCCGCTCGCCAGGAAGAACAGGATGCACGTGTGCGTGATGCGTTGCCAGCACGTGCGTATGGCCGACCACAGGCGCCGCTGGGATTCGTCGTCCAGGGTTTCGCGTGCGGACGGCGCCAGCGCGCACCAGGCGAAGAACGTGCCGCCCACAGCCACCACCGCGGCCAGGATGTGCATCCAACGGGCCAGGATTGGGATCACCAAGGCAGTCGACATACGCACCTCCCTCCCGCCTGTGAGACGGGAATGCTCTGCGCTACTGCTTCTCTTCCGCCATACGGCGAAATGCGGCCAGGGGACAGGTCACGCTGGTCATGTACACGGGATTCTGGCGATGCTCGCCGTCGGGGTGTATGCATTCCCACGGCGACCCGAATTTGGGGCCTTTCCTGAAATCGCCTTCCCTGAGTTCCTGGACGAATGCAGCGGCGATTCGCGCGGCGGCGTCGCGGTCCGCTTTTGCGACGGCATAACACACCCACCCGGTGGGCGTGTTCCAGTATGCGCCGTTCTGGTACCGGTTCTTCGGCGCCAGGCACCCTTCCCACATGGTGGCGTCGCTGAAGTCGCCGTTGGTGGGCACGTGGCGGATGTTGCCTTTCCATGCGACACGGCCGTCGCGCGCGGCTTGGGCCAATGCCTCGGAGGCGTCGCGGGCCAGTTGCCCCGTGATGGCATCTGTGTAGACGGCGAAGGCCGTGCCCCAGACGTCGAGTTGCGCGCTCTTGCCGGTGGAGGCCTTGAGGAGTCCGCTCGGGGTAGTGAAGGTGTCGCAGATGGCCCCCATGAGCCTCCCCCGCTTCGTGTAGTACTTGGCTGACTTGGCGCCGTCGCCGGCCTGACGCGCCAGCTCTGCCAGGTCCCGCGCCGCACGGCATTTGAGCAGTGAGCAGAACAGCAGATCGCCGGTGTGGGTGACCGTGTCCACGAAGCCGAAGCTGACGCCGCGTTCGGTCTCGATGGAGTAGACGAGGCCGGTGTCTTCGCGGCAAGGCGGCATGGCATAGGCTTCCTCAAGCCGCTGAAACAGAGGCTTTCCATTGACATCTTGCGCGAGGATGGCGGTGTCGCCGGTGGTCTCCACGTAGTGGGCGGCCATGTGGATGAAGAAGAAGGCGTCGTCCAGGCAGGGCAGTTTGCCCCATCGGGGTCCGCCCTGGCCGTCGTAGTCGTCAATGGTGCCGGCGAAGAAGATGGGCTTGTTGCCAAAGCTGATGTGGTCGGTGATGGACCCTGGCGGCACAATGCTGCCCGAGGGCAGGTTCCACATTTCGTCCTGCTGGTGGCTTGCGGTGAGCATTAGCATGTGGCGCTGCTCATCGGCGGTGATGAGCCCCGATTCAAGGGACATGGCGTAGTCGCGAATCCAGAAGGCCGGATAGCAGTTGCGGCCGCCGGGACGGATGACGGTGCCGCCGGTGATGTTGGGTCCGTGGCCGGCGACGGTCTCGCCTTGGGCAACGCGGGATTCGTCGATGACTGCTGTCGCGATCTCCTGGAGGAACTTCATGTCGGCGGGGTTCAGAAGCCCGGCGGCCTGTGCGTGTGCCGTCATGGCGCCGCCAACCAACGTCAGCACCATCGCCACAAGTGAAATACGATGCATGGTGTCTTGTGCCCTCCTGGTGGGCATTGTAGCGCAACGGTATCGCCTATACACATCACGTTTCTTGACATGCCATCCTGCCACGTTCAGTATGGCGAATGCGTGGGGTTGGATCGTCCTAAGGGGGGGCTATGCCCAAGAAGTGCTTCACACTTGTCGGTGCGGGCAGAGAAACGCAAACGAGGAGGGTGCATACCGTGATGAGGACTCGATTTCTACCGGTGCTGGTTCTGACAGGGCTCGCGCTGGGGCCTCTTGCTGCGCATGGCGCGGTGACGATTGTCGGTAATGCAGGACCGTTCGACTCGGTTGATGCGGCCGCGACCGGCGAGGCCGATGTGAATTGGAACGACATCGACAAGGCGGACGACACGGCATGTACCGAAGGCTATGCGGCCGTCGAGTTGCAGCACTACCTCCGCAAGATGACGGGCGCGGCCGGTGATTTTGCCGTGGCTGATAACGATGCGATTCCCGGCGGGGACCTCATTGTTGTAGGCAGTCTGGCCTCGAACGCGGCCGCGAGACAGTTCGGTGAGGCGCTCGGGATCGCAGTGGCCGACCTGGAGGCGCTTGGGCCCGAGGGGTACCGCATCAAATCGGGCCGTGTAGACGGGCGGCGCGTCTTGCTCATCGCGGGCGGTGGCCGTGTGGGCACGTTGTACGGGGTGTATGACTTCCTGTACCGGCAGGGGTGCCGCTGGTTCGCACCGGGCGAGGTGCATGAAGAAGTCCCCTCGATGGAATTCGCGGCCCTTGGCGCAATCGACGTAACCGAGACGCCCGACTTCTTCATGCGCGGATTTCACGCGTGGGAAGACCGTGGTAACGATGAGTTTCTCATCTGGATGGCCCGGAACCGGTTGAACTACTGGTGCGTGGCTGAAGACAACCATCCTTTCCTGCGTAAGCTGGGGTTGAAACTCGTGTGGGG
>JAAEQP010001076.1 GCA_024231375.1 bacterium
CCCGGATAGCTTGTGTCGCCACCGCTCGGCAGCATTAGAACTGGCTCATACGTCTCTGGACCGAATGTGGCCAGCGTGGTCTTCGCCCCGCCGGGGTAGTACCGGCCGCCCGCCCACATCTCGCCGTTGGGCAACTGAATGAAGTTCGGACCGCCGATAGCGTACTTCGTTTCATGGAAGGTCCAGTCCGTGTACGGCGGCTTGCAGGTCCCGATCCAGCAGAACCTCGTCCCGGCTTCACGCCGGATCAGCGCCACAATGGAATCGTCCTCCATGAACTGAATCGTCGTCTCGTTGGGTTTGTCCGGCACCTTCAGCACGGACACCTGCTCGAAATCGACGCCGTCGTCGCTCGCATACAACTTCAGCGACCAGTCCTCGCTGTCGCGCGTGAAAATGTTGTACGACGTGCCGTAGGCGCGTCCCTTGTGCCACGTCACCCGCCAGAGCCATTCGCCCTCCGACAGCACTCGCTGCGGCGCGGTCCATTCCCGGCCGTCCCTCGAGAAGGCCACCCGCGGCTGGCGTCCCAGCAGATCCTTGCCGCCCTTGTATACCGACCCACCGGCCACCACCATCAGACGCCCGTCAGCCGTCACCGACATCTTCGGATCGCGCAGATCGATACCTTCCTCGGTGAGCAGCCCCGCCGATTCCCAGGCCTCGCCATCTGCAGAAACAAGGATTCGGAGCGCGCCGTCGCCGCCCACATGCCCGTCGCCCTCTCGAAACGAGCAGAACCATTGGTCCTGGAACCGAATCAAATCCGTGAACGCGTTGTGGGCGCCTTGGTCCCAAATCTTGGTGACCGACACCAGTTCCGCTGTCTTGGCGCCGCCTTCCTCCTCGGCCGCCCCAGCCGTCACCGGCCAGAGGGCGAGAATTGCCGCAGTAACCAGCGTAGCAACGATACCCACACAACTCGACACCATCGGCAACGTATTCATCGGCATCCCCCTTGTTTCGTGCCTATGCGGTGCCCATTCTACCCATTGCGGGGCGGATTTCCCAGCGATGGCACGTCAGATCGCCCTCCCCGGCATGACGTACCCCCTGTGTGTGAAATGATACGTTTTCCGTTTGACATCAGCGTTCTGAAAATGGTATATTCTGCGACCGCTGAGTGGGACCAAGGTTCCACTCTTTATATGTCCAAGGGGGCGTAGCTCAGTTGGTTA
>JAAEQP010001077.1 GCA_024231375.1 bacterium
CGCATCTTGGCGCCCGGCTTGGCGGCTTGTGCCAAGGCCTGGGTCAAGGGTGCGGCGGTGAGAGCCGCCGCGCCAACGGCTGCGGACTGCCTCAGAAACTCACGTCGTGTAGTGCGTGTCATGATCGTGCTCCTTGTCGATAGTCTTCCGCGGCGTGATTGCAGCCGGAATAGGGCTCGCAGGCCGCGACGGAAAGACTACCTTAGCGCAGCCGCAACCGAATCGCAACGTTCGGGCGCCGGGGGGACGCGAGCGGAGCGCCGTCGTACTTCGCCTGAGGTGGCAGCCGTGGCTCCGGGAGGGTGTGCCCGCAAATGCAGGAGGGGGAGGGGAACAACCCCTCCCCCTCAACGCGAATACTTCAGGGCGGCAGCGCCGCCTTGCCGTCACTCCAGAAGCATCAACCCCAGCCGAGGATGGGAGCGACTTCCGTGTAGATAGCCTGAATCGTCAACCCAATAGGCCACACGCTATCGGACGGATACCGGACGAACGTCACGTGACCGTCCATGAACAGGACGTTACAGCCGCCGGGGATGTGGTTGAACTCCTCGGGCGCCGCGTGAAAGATCTTGTCCCACATGACGGGGATGCTCGTCTGTGCTTTCGCCGTTGCCGCCGCATTGTTGATGTCGGAAATCAAGAAACGCTCGATGCCTTCTCGGAGCCGATACGCCGTATCGCTGCCCATGTCCATGTCTTCGTCGAACTTCGCCACCGTTGTCAGCGACCCGAAACCTCCGAGCAGATTCGGCGTGCTCAACATGTCTTCCTCGATGAGCCAACAGAAGTAGTTGTAGCTCATGTCGGGGAAGCGGGGAAGGATCCTGCCATCATCGCAATTGCGCGTGTAGGAACCGTTGTTGCCGACACTCACCTCGTCGCGCGTCCTGGTCGCCATATCATCCGTGTCGGACGGACAGAACGTGATCATGACGTCGGTGAGATACTCGGGGAAGATGGAGGGCGCGTCCGGCATGAAGTACAGGTCGGGAAGGCTGTCCGCCGTGCACGTGCCTGATTCGTAGGGGATGCCGTTGGGGGGGAACAACTCGCCCTTCGATTCGTTGGCGTACATCTTGTACACCAGCCCCCACTGCTTCAGATTGTTTTGGCAACTCGCCCGCCGCGCCGCCTCGCGCGCCCGCGCAAGTGCCGGCAGTAGAATCGCCGCCAGAATCCCGATAATTGCAATGACGACCAACAGTTCGATCAGCGTGAACCCTCTTCTCTGCATGGCTTCGTCTCCCTGATTTGCGTCTGCGGTTAACCGAGCGCGCCCGCAACCACTACCGGCACGTTGTCTACCACCTTGGACACAGAGATGACCAATGTCAAGGTCGCTGTTCACGAAATCCTTCCCAACATCCGAGGCGCGACTTCGGAAACGTCTCGTCGCGGTCGGGGTTTCCCCGAAAACGCCGGGACTGACCCCAGCGAGTCCGCCGCAGGCGGACGAAACGGGACTGTCCCTGGCCTCTTCCCGGGCTTCCCAAGCAACGTGCGGACTTCTTTGTCAGGGGCACCCCGATGCACAATCCTCCAACAAACTTGCACATCCCTGCCGCAATGTGGGATGAATGGGGCTCGAAGACCGGACCGGAAGAACACGGGGAGCAGATTCCGCGATGACCGATGAGACCGCACTTGCCTTCGACGCCGTTCGCGACGAGTTGGGCCTCGGCCCCGAGACCGATGCGTGGCGCGACTCGTGGCCTGAGTCGCAGGCGTCCTACGAGCCGGCGCGCAACGCCTTCCTGGCCCCAGAGACCGTCGAAGCCACCTGCGAATTCCTCGCCATGGGGTCCGACGCCGCCCAGGCCTGCCACGAGGCCGCGGCAACCGTGCGCGCCAACGCGTGCCTTGCCCGCCTGGCGTGGCATTGCCGCACGCTGCTCACCGGCGAAACGGCGCCTGAGGCCACCGCATGGCCCATGCTCCCCGACCACATCGCCGTCGCGCCCATGTTCTGGGCCGTGGTGGTGCTGTCGGCGGCGGACTACACAAAGACGCTCCACAAGACACGAGGCATCGTGCAGGCAGTGACCGTAGACACACTCCAGGATCTCGAACTGTGGTTGGACGAGTACCGCGAACAGTCCGGCGTGTGGGGATTCGACAAGGCGGGTTGGCTCAAGAACCACGTGCGCGGCAACCTTGTGAGACTCGGACGGCTCCAATTCGAACTGGGCGTGTACCACCTGCCGTTCCGGTTCTACCGAAACGCCGACGACGGGCGCGTCGTGGCGCTCGTCGACGAGGGCCTCGCGATCCGTGGGGACGGCCAGTTCGACGGGGCGGACGGGGTGGACGATCCCGACGTCTGGACGACGACCCTGTCCGACGGCGCGGACCGCGTCCGCGGTTACCCCGTGTCGCCGAAAGGACACGTGATCGGGGCTGCGGACGAATTGCCCACCACCGAATGGAAGCTGGTGCTTGCCCCGGGTGACGCAAAGCTGGGGGTTCATATCCCGCGCTTGGGACCCATGGCGCACGACGCCTGCTTCGAGTCCTACCGCCAGGCGGCCGCGTTCTTCCCCGAGCACTTCCCGGAGCATTCCATCCGTGCCTACGACTGCCGGTCCTGGCTATTGGACGCGCAATTGGCCGACTACCTGGACCACGGGTCGAACATCGTCCGGTTCCAGCGGGACTACTACCTGCTGCCGGCGCCCAATGCCAACGCCATGCAGACGTACGAGCGCGTGTTCGGTTGGGACGTGACCGACCCCATGCCGCTGCCCGCCACCACCTCGCTGCAACGGCACATCCAAACGCACATCCGAAACGGTGGCTGCTGGCGCGATGCCTGCGGCGTCATCCTCCCGGACGATCTGCCCCACGGCCCGGCCCACTACCGCCGCACCGCACACGCCTAGGCCTCCGGGTAACCGTCCATTGTCAGCCCCACACCCACACAAAGAAAACCGGGGGAACCCCTGCATACGCAGCGATTCCCCCGGTTGGTCTCTCGGTCCGACCCTACTTGAAGCAGACGACGACTACGGCGCGGCGGTTGATTTCGCGCTTGGCTTCGTCCTTGGTAACGCGCTTGGACTCGCCAAAGGTCTTGGTGGCGATGCGGTCGGCCTTGATGCCGTTCTTAACGAGGAACCTCTTGACGGCCTCGGCGCGGCGTTTGCCGAGCTTCACGTTATAGTCGTCCTCGGCCAGGTCGCAGCAATGACCTTCGATAACCACCTTCTTGCCCGCGTTCTTCTTCATGTAGGCCAGCACCTGTTTGGCAATCGCGATGCCGTCGGGACGCAGCACGGCCTTGTCGAGGTCGAACAGGATAGGCTTGAACTTGGGCGGTGCGGCCTTCTTCACGGCCTTCGCCGGGATGGCGGCCTTCTCGAAGGGGATGTAGTTGCCGAAGGATCGATTCGTGTGCCCCCACCACACGTCGCCCGCGGCCTTGAATTCGGTGCAGGTCTCGATCTTCTTGGCCTTGCAGCGGAACGCCGGCTGCTGTTCGCACGCCTTCTCGTCGGAACCTGCGCACTTGGCGCATGCGGCCGACGGCAGCGCGACGGCGAGCATTACGGCGAACGCCAAGGCGCATAGAGCAAATCGTGTTGTGGCGGTCATGGTCGCCTCCTTGTGCGGCGCAACGCGCCGCGGGTCCTCCAATCCGCATTGTGCTGGTTGATTATACTCATGGAGGGGACAATTTTTCCACAGTTTTCTCATGCGGATGGGTCAAGACCCGACCGGAGATCGACGTAACCTCCTGCAAAACGGAACAGAAAGTCGGATGTATCTGTTGACAACCCGCGGACGGGGGTCTATGCTTAACCAGATAGTTCAGCCTGGACAGTGTGCTAACGAAAGCCGGGGGGTTGCGTGGGATCGACCCGCGCGCACCAGGCAAATCGGAAAGGACCTGTGGGATGGGGAAGCCGCTTTCGACTCTCGGCATCGTGGCGCTGATGTGCGCCGCTCTGTGCTCCGCCCCTGCATTCGCGGAGCTTAACCTTTGGGTTTCGTACCACTATGCGGGCGAAGACTCGTATTCGGCGGCCGACTACGCCGATGCGGAGCAACTCCTGCTCGAGGCGGGCCCGGAGTCCCGGTACGATCACCGGGACGCCTATGCCTTGAATGCCTTGGGTATGACATACGCCGCCCGGGGCAGTTTCGACGCAGCGGAGAAGTGTTATCTGTGCGCATTGCGCCTGCTCGAGAAATCAATGGGTAAACGTTCGCGCGACATCCCGATGGTTCTCAACAATCTCGCCGATCTCTACTTCATCGCGGGCGACGCCGACCGTTCGGAACCCCTGTTTCGCCGAGCGTTGGACATCAACGAACGCGACCAGAGGAACATCGAAGTCTGCCGCAGCCTCAACGGCATGGCCCTGCTCCACAACAGCCGCGGCGAGATCGTGCAGGCCGAAAAACTCCTGCTCCGCGCCATCAAGATCCATGAGGCCTCAAAACGCCGTGAACACCCCCACCTGGCCACGGCCCTGGTGAACCTTGCGGTGATGTACATGAACGAAGGCAAATGCTGCTGCAAGGTAGAGGCCCTTCTCGACCGCGCCGCCTTCATCCAGGGGCGCTCCCTGAAGCCCTGTCACCCCGATGTGGCCATACGGCTCCACGTGCTCGCAGGGCTCCTGGTGAAGACCGAACGGATTGACGAAGCGCGCGAAGTACAAGCCCGTGCCGAGGCCTTGCAGAAGAAACAGGCAGACAAGAATCCGCTCACACCGGCGGGCGAGGCTCCAATTTGCCAGTAGCGGTATCGTGCTGGCGTTGACCGTTTAGCGGGAGAACCTTGACAGCGGAAGGGGTTCTCCCGCTTCCCTTTTGTCAAACGAAACGGGAAAGTCACCGTCCACGGCGCGACGACCTGCCCCTGAAACAGAAGCGACAAACGGGGACTGCCAAGCTCTTGCGTCCCATTATTGACCTTCTCAGGGCAACAATGGGTGGCTGTCCCTGGCCTTTTCGCGGGCTTCGCAAACAACTTGCGGACTTCTTCAACGGCCCCGCTGCCCCCCGCTTGTCGCGGGCTACGTGCCACGACCGCCCAGTCACCAGCTCCCCCGACCGAACCGACCCATAGGTTCTGTCGGTCCCATACGCCCCATCTCCCGAGTCGATCTTCATAGGGTGTGTCGAGTCCGCCGGAGGCCGGGCGATCACGCACCATTCCGGCCAACCGCCCCTCCCTACACAGGCAAATACCTCAACACGGCCTCCACCACCCGCTCGGGCGGAATCCCCGTCATGCACCGGTGGTCCTCCACCTCGCAGACGGGTTTCTGGCACGGACCGCAATCCACGTCGATGCGCACCACTTCACCCTTTTCGTAGGGTCCACCCGAATAACGCGGTGATGTCGATCCCATGATGCACACCGTAGGCACCTTGAACGCCACGCCCACGTGACGCGGCCCGGAATCGTTGCACACCAGCAGGTCGAGTTGTGAGATGGTCGCCTTCAACGTGTCGATGGTGGGATTCCCGTCGTCGCATCGGACGATGCGTGTCCTCGCCGTCTCCATGATCGTGTCGCGCGTGCCTTCCTCGCCCGGCCCCGTCAACAGCACACAGCGCGCGCCTACCTTCTCCGCGAGCGCGTCGGCAACCGCCGCGAACCGTTCCGGTGGCCACTGCTTGCTGGGTCCGAATGCGGCGCCTGCCGCGAACCCCACCAGCGGTCCTTCCCCATTCATGTGGGTGCGCACCCGCTCAACAACGTCCGGCCGGGCCGTGAGTTCGAGTCCTTCGCCATCGTCCTCGCACCCCAGAGCGGCCACCAAATCAAGATACTCCCGGCCCATGTAGATCGGGACGATTCGGCCTTCCTCGCGATACGGTTCGACCCGATCCGTCAGCAACGCCCAACGGCCGCCCCGGTCGTAGCCCAGACGCCGCTGCGCACCGGTCAGCCGAGCCAACAACGCAGCGCGCACGGAGTGGGGGAACAGGACGGCCATGTCGGGCTTGGGATGCCGAAGGCCCAAGGCGGTTCGCATCATGGCCGCAAAGCCCGGACGGGCCGGCACGGTGACAAACCGGTCGATGTAGGGCAGGCCGTCAAGAAGCGCGCAACCGGTTCCGCGGCCGACAATCGTCAGTCGGGCCTCGGGGAAACGCTTGTGCAGTACGCGCAGGGCGGGTGTGCACATGACAATGTCCCCAACCCAGTTGGGGATGA
This sequence comes from bacterium, assembly GCA_024231375.1. Next base: position 6,176 of record JAAEQP010001077.1, read on the forward strand.
GGACGATCAGGTTCTCCACCGAGTCGGTCACGGTTCCTCGCGGCGGTCGGCGACCTTCTGCCCGAGTTCTTCCATGAACTCCCGATCCCCCAACGTGGCTTGGAACACGCGCTCGCGATCCCTGAAATGGTCGCGCGCGATCTCCACCAGATCGACGACGGCGCGATAAAGAACGGCGAAGAAGAACAGAAACAACAGGATCAGCACCCACGCGAAGCGGTGTGGGTTGTGACGGACGTTGACTATCTGCGTGCTCAACAACATGACGATAAATATGGCGAAAACCAGGTAGAAGCTGACGGTGTGCGAGGCCAGAATCCGCCTGTATGCGGAGCACACGTGCATCCACAGCGTCTTGGGCGGTTTGTATGGACTCGAATCAGGGCTCATATGCGCATTCCAGTCTGTTACCACAATGATTATAACAGACGCGGCGCGCATCGCGCGGCCCTACGACGCGTAGGGACATCCGCCGCCCTGGGCTTGGCAGCACGAACCGCACCCGGCGGGGGCCGCCTGGGCGGGCTGACCGCCCTGCACGGGCGAAATCGCGCTGGCTTGCTTCACCAACCGGGTCGAACCGCATTCCGGGCAGGCCGGTTTCTCAGAACCGCGCACCAGCACTTCGCTGCGCGCGTCGCACTTCCGACACATGAACTCGAACAACGGCATCGCTTCTTCTCCAATTGCTCCCTAACTTCGATCGCAGGATCTTATCAGGCGGCGGACTGCCCACGCAACACAGAGGACCGGCACGCCCACCGCCCATCCCTCCGCGACGACTACCAATCCGTAGGAACGATCCTACGAGAACTACCGATCCGTAGCTGAACCTGCGACCGTTCTCATCCCCGATGCGCGGCATACATGCCTGTTTCTGCCGAGTTGGGATTCCTCTAAACCACCAGAGAATACAAGGTTACGCCTGCTGTCTCCGCGCCTTCCCTGTCCTCTTGTCCCCAACTTGGCACATGCATTGCTCTATCTCATGCCGTGACACGGCCGAACCGGTGGGTCCGCTGCCCGCCGCGACCTGCAGACCCAAAAGCCCCCGAACGGGCGACGAAGGAGTCACGGTGAAGAAGATCGAAGCGATCGTGAAGCCCTTCAAGCTGGAGGAGATCAAGGAAGCCTTGGCCTCCATCGGTATCCAAGGGCTCACCGTTACCGAAGTGAAGGGATTCGGCCGCCAGAAGGGCCACAAAGAACTGTACCGCGGCGCCGAGTACGTCGTCGAGTTCCTCCCCAAGATCAAGCTCGAAGTCGTCGTCAACGACGACAAACTCGAAGAAGTCGTCGAGGCCATTGTGAAGGCCGCGTCCACGGGACGCATCGGCGACGGCAAGATCTTCGTAATGCCCGTGGACGACGCCGTTCGGATTCGCACAGGCGAATCCGGCGACATCGCCCTCGGCTGACCCACGGCAAGACCCCGGAGGCCGTCCCCGTTACCGACACGCACAAGGGAGACACAGGAATGGTCGCGCACACAACACGTCATGGCAGTAGGCTCGTCAGCCTCCTCGTCGTGACCGCGGCCATACTCGTGATCCCAGCGGCCGGCGCCTTCGCGCAAGACAACGCCGGACCCAATGCGGCCGATCTCAAAGTGGTCCTCGACACCATGTGGGTCATGGTGGCCGCGTTTCTCGTGTTCTTCATGAACGCCGGGTTCGCCCTCGTGGAGTCCGGGTTCTGCCGGTCCAAGAACACCGTCAACATCCTCGCCAAGAACTTCATCGTCTTCGCCATCGCGTCCATTACGTTCTACGCGACTGGGTTCGCCCTCATGTTCGGCGACGGCAGCCTGTTCATCGGCCTCAAAGGCTTCTTCCTCGGTGGCGCGGACAACAGCCCCGCGGTCAATGACGCGTATCAGGGCGTGTTCTCGTCCCTCAACTGGACAGGCGTCCCTCTCGAAGCCAAGTTCTTCTTCCAACTCGTGTTCGCCGCCACCGCCGCCACCATCGTGTCGGGCGCCGTGGCCGAGCGCATCAAGTTCCAAGCCTACATCCTGTTCTCCGCCTTCCTGGTCGCCGTGATATACCCCATCAGCGGTCACTGGATCTGGGGCGGAGGCTGGCTCGCCGACAAGTTCGGGTTCCACGACTTCGCAGGATCCACCGTCGTACACAGTGTCGGCGGATGGGCCGCCCTGGTCGGCGTGTACCTGCTTGGGCCGCGCCTGGGCAAGTACGGGAAAGACGGCAAGATCAAGGCCATTCCGGGTCACAACATGGCGCTCGCGACTCTCGGCGGCCTGGTGCTATGGCTCGGATGGTTCGGGTTCAACCCAGGCAGCACCATGGAAGCCAGCGCCGACATCGCTCACATATCCGTAACAACGGCGCTGGCCGCGGCAGCGGGCGTGATTGGTGCAACGGCCTACGCATGGGTCCGCCTGGGAACCCCCGATCTCAGCATGATCGTAAACGGTTCCCTGGCAGGTCTCGTCGCCATCACAGCTCCATGCGCCGTGGTCACCATTCCAGGTAGCCTGTTCATCGGGCTTGTCGCGGGCGTTATCGTAGTCGAATCCGTCCTCACCTTCGACAAACTCCACCTCGACGACCCGGTCGGCGCCCTCTCGGTCCATTTGGTGAACGGTATCTGGGGCACATTGGCCGTCGGTATCTTCGCCGCGCACCACGACGGTGGCGTCGTTGGGTTGCTCTACGGCGGCGGCTTCAGCCAATTGTTCGGTCAAGCGGTCGGTATCTTGGCAGTTGGAACACTCACCGTCGGTATGTCGTTTGTCTTCTGGGGCATCACCAAGGCGGTCTTGGGCATGCGCGTCACGCCCGACGAGGAGTACCTGGGCCTCGACCAGAGCGAGATGGGTCTGGAAGCCTATCCCCAGGACGCCACGACGCCCGCATACAAGGCGGCCCAGGAAGCGTAGCTTTCTCTGTAGTCCCCTCCCCTCGGGGGCTACCGTGCCGGAGCCGGCGGCAGGAACACTCCTGCCGCCGACTCACTATTTCGGGTCCCGCAAGCTCTTGCAGGAGGTACGCGGGACCCGAAACGGGCATTCTGCGGTAAACGTCCCCCCATGTGCAACCACCATGTCTGTCCCGAATCCCCGGATAGGGCTGAGCGCAACAGACGGACTGATTCAACCGAAGTCCGCCGCAGGCCGACGTAGACCTGTCTGTGGGGCCGTTGAGAGAGTTATATGCCCGCGAAGAAACAGAAGCGACAAACGGGGACTGCCAAGCTCTTGCGTCCCATTATTGCCCTTCTCAGGGCAACAATGGGTGGCTGTCCCCAGGCTATCGCGGGCTACTCGTGAGAGACTGAGACTTCTTCAACAACTCCGCTGCCCCTCTCCTCCGCGCTCACCGGTGTGGTAACTCCGTTCAAGAACGATTGCCCCATTAACCACGGCGGGCATACGCTGTTGCCTCCTGCTATCCGGCGATTGGGGCTTATCCCAAATCGCCTGGCAAGAGTGGGTTGACGAAAGGGACTGACAAGTGGAGCGCTCGTAGAGCCCGGGGCACAATTGGACACCGCCGCCCGGATCTGTCATCCTGGGTCACGGTGATCAAATAGGGCCACTGACCTCTACGGCGTCGAACGGAACCCCAGTCGCGTACTGGTGGTTTCCGACAAGCAGGGAGTAACGGACATGGGCGACAAAGGGAAACGAGACAAGGGCAAGCGAGAATCTCAGAAAACGGCGAAGGTAACGCAGAAGGAAAGAAAGAGACTGAAGCGGGAGAAGAAGAACAAGTCAACGGTCACCGACATCTGATCCCGGCGATCCAAGCGCATCGTGCTTCACGCCCTGGGGTGAAACTCTTTATGCGCCCGGCTCAGACGCTCCACGCTCACGTGCGTGTAGATCTGCGTCGTCGAAATATCCGAATGGCCCAGCATCTCCTGCACCGCCCGAAGGTCCGCCCCATTGTCCAGAAGATGCGTCGCAAACGAATGCCGCAGCATGTGGGGTGTCACGTTCTGTTGGATGTTGGCCGTCTGCGCGCAGCGCTTCACCACCTGCCACACGCTCGTCCGGCTCATGCGCTTCCCACGCGCGGACAGAAACAGCGCGTCATCCAACATCTTCCCTTCCGCCCGCACATCCAGCCACGCCCGCACCCGGTCGATGGCGCGCCGACCCAACGGCACCAGCCGCACCTTGGTGCCCTTCCCGTGAACCCGGACCGCACTCTCCTCAAGCGACACGTTCCGCACCTGCACCGACGCCAACTCCGAGATCCGCAGTCCGCACGAGTAGAACAACTCCAGGATCGCCGCGTCGCGGACCCCTTGCGGCGTACCCGTGTCCGGCGCATTGAGCAACCGTTCGATCTCCACCCGCGTCAATACGTGCGGTAGCGACCGCATCAGGCGCGGCGAATCGAACCCGTCGGTCGGATCCACCGCCGACTCACGCTCGTCCACCAGGAACCGATGGAACCGCCGGATGGCGCTAAGATGACGCGTCGTCGACCGCGAGCACAACCCCTCCCGGCGCAGATGTATCAAGTGGTCCAGCACATGGTCTCGGGCGATGGCCCCCGGATGGGTCACCCCGGCCTCCTGGAGGAAATCCAAATACGCCGCCAGGTCGCCCGCATACGCCGACAGCGTCTTGTCGGACAAGCCCGACTCGAACACCGCCGCCTCCATGAACCGGTCAACAAGGGGCTGCAAGGCCGACGCGGCCTTGCCTGTGTTGTCCTCACCATGTTGCGGTCGATTCCTCATCCTGCGCCACATAGTGCGCCTGCCGGGCTGTCAGGTCAACTCCGTCACCCCAGACCGCCGCCGTTGCACCGGTCGGGCCCATTCCATACCATGGGGTACAGTGTCGAAGCCGTTCCCTCCGCATGCCGTGGATCACCGAGGAGTGTCACGATGAAACGCAGTTCACGACGCAATTTCCTGAAGGCCTTGGCCACTGGCGCGGCGGCCTGCGCCGTGCCCGCCACGGGATGCGCCGCGACCGGCTCGGCACGTGCAGCCAGCAAGCCCAACATTCTGTTCATTCTCGTCGACGACCTGGGAAAGGAGTGGATAAGCTGCTGCGGCGCGCAGGACATCGAAACCCCGCGCATCGATGCGCTCGCCGCGGACGGCATCCGGTTCACCAACGCCTACTCCATGCCTCAATGCACGCCCACGCGCGCCACGCTGTTGACGGGCCAATACCCGTGGCACCACGGGTGGGTCAATCACTGGGACGTGCCGCGCTGGGGTGCTGGATGCCATTTCGATCCGAAGCACAACATGACGTTTGCCCGACTGCTCAGAGATGCGGGCTATGCCACGGCCGCGGCCGGCAAATGGCAAATCAACGATTTCCGCGTGCAACCCGACGCTATGGATCGTCACGGCTTCGATGACTGGTGCATGTGGACCGGTTACGAGACCG
>JAAEQP010001078.1 GCA_024231375.1 bacterium
TACGTGGCGGCAGCGTGCGAAACCGGGCCTGACAACGCGGCAGGGCTACCTCTGCGTTGGCCCACCCGCGTCCGTGCGGGCGCGCGTCATGGGCGACAAAGCCACGCTGAACATCAAGCGCTCTACGCTCGACATCGCGCGGGACGAATTCGAATACGCCATCGCCATGGAAGACGCCGAGGCCATGCTGGCGCACCTGTGCGAGGGCCACATCATCGAGAAGACGCGCTACCACGTGGAGCACGCCGGGATGACGTGGGAGGTCGACGTGTTCGAGGGCGTCAACCAGGGGCTTGTCGTGGCCGAGATTGAACTCGAGGCCGAGGATCAACCTTTCGAGAATCCGCCTTGGGCGGGAACGGAAGTCTCCGGCGACGTCCGGTATTTCAACTCGTACTTGAGCCGCCACCCGTACTCGGAGTGGTAGCCTCCATCTGCAGTTCCTCAGGCATTCCCTCGACGGTCTCCATTCCCTTCAGTCGGAAAATCGCGAAGAACCGCGCGCAATAGAGCGAATTCATCAAGGTGAGCAGCAGGAACGGCGTGACCAATCCCGATAGCACCACCGCGGCCACAAGGCCGTATATCAGTGATCCAACCAGCATCATGAGGGCCATTCCAGGTTCACCCGTGGCGATGAACATGGGAATGGCCGCGAGCCCCATGGACCCCATGACCAGAACCATCACGCAGGCAGACACCCACACGTACAGCCACAGGCAGAACATACCCGGATGGTAGTTCTTCCGACACAGCGCCCCTGCAAGGACCATCGCCAGAAAGAGGGTCCCCGCGACAAAACCGGTGCCCAGGACGGTCCCCACCAGCGCGCCGTCAAACCCAAATCCGCTCGAGCAGAACGCTCCCA
>JAAEQP010001079.1 GCA_024231375.1 bacterium
CCTGGCGCAGCAGGGCGCGGACCGATTTCCGCTTGCAAGAGGGTTGCGGACCGCGTGGTTGTGGTACCGGTGGCACGTGGCCGCCGGGGTTCTGATCGTGGCGTGGCTTGCGATGGTGAATCGGGTGATGGCCCAGCCCGAGAGCGGCGAGTCATCCTCCCGATCCACCGTCTTGATGCTGCTCTGCCTGACACTCTTCGTCATGGCTTTCCCCGTGGCCATAGCGGGCGTGCGAGGCGGATGGGCCAGCATCTCGGAGGCCTACACCCGGGCGCCTGTGGAGTACATCGGCGACATCGGCAAAGGGGGCACGATCCGGGGGCTGTTTCGGGAGTACCTGGCGATGCACGGCGATCTGTCGCTTCATTCCAAAGTGCATCCCCCAGGGCCCGTGGCCATTCTATGGCTCCTGTCGTATGTGGTCGGACGTGGCCCGCTGGCCCTTTCCCTGGCCACCGCTGCGGTCGCTGCACTAGCCGTCGTTCCACTCTACCTGTGGGGCCGCGACTTGGCGGGACGTCGCGTCGGCATCACGTGTGTGTCCCTGTACGCCCTGATGCCGTCCATCGTTCTGTTCACCGCCACCAGCGCGGACATCCTGTTCATGCCGTTCTCAATCACGACGTTGTGGCTATTCGACCGTGCCCTACGGCGCGGCTCGTGGGCCTATGCCGTGTCGGCGGGTGTCTGCTACGGCTTGCTTGGCCTGTTGTCGTTCAACCTGCTCACCTTGGGCGCGTACTTCGCCTTTGCCGGGCTGTTGCACGTGCGCACGCCCGGCGGTTTGGCCCGCGTGGTCCGAACGGCCGCGACGATGGTCGCGGCCTTCTGCACGGTCCATGGTGTTGTCTACGCGTGGTCGGGGTTCGACATTGTGGCCTGCTTCCACGCGAGCAAGGCCCAATTCGACCTGGACCAGATCCACGTGACGGTCGTGGAGGGCCGGTGGCCGGCCTGGACGTGGAAGATCGTGAACCCGGCCTGCTGGTTCTACTTCGCAGGCATTCCCATCTCGCTGCTCTTCATCCGGCGTCTCGCGAAGCCTCAAGGCGACACGAAGCCGTTGTTCATCGTGTTCGCCCTGACGTTCCTGGCGATCAACCTACTCTACCTGGCCCGGGGTGAAGGCGAGCGGTCGGCCATGTATGTCCTTCCCTTCGTGGTTCTTCCCGCGGCGCACCGGCTCGACGAACTGGTTCGCCGGCAAGGATCGGCCCGTCCCCTGGTGGCAACGTTGGCGAGTCTCGGCTTCCTGTGCTGGCTGACGGAACTGCATTTCGACACCTACTGGTAGGTCGGCGCGGGTTCGTTTCCTAACAAGTCGCCCACAATTGGTGTACAATGTGCTCCAGGGTGGTCTGAAGGGTGATCGGGTTTGGGGAAAGGGGGGCCTTCCCATGGCGCAGCAGTCCAAAATCGTGACGTGCAGCCGTTGCGGACTCAAGATGGCGATTCCGCCGCAATACGCCAACACACCGGGCAAGTGCGGCAAGTGCGGGGCGATGGTCAATCAACAGACACAACAACAGACCCCGCAAGCGCCACAACAGCCAGCACCCCAGCAGGCGCAACCCGCGGCAGGAGGAGCGGCGAACCCCATCGATGACCTGTTGGGGGGAGCGCCGGTGTCGCTTGGCAGCTCCATTCTGGATAGTGATGGGGGATTGCCTGCCCTGAACCTGCCGGACAGCGACGGCGGTCTGCCCACGCAGAACCTGTTGGACAGCGATGGGGGATTGCCTGCCCTGAACCTGCCGGACAGCGACGGGGGGCTGCCCACGCAGAACCTGCTGGACAGTGATGGCGGATTGCCAACCCAGAACATCCTCGGCGACCTTCCTGCCGTCACCGGAACACCAACGGCACCCGCCGCGCCGCAAGCAAAGGCAGCACCCGAAGCCGGCGAGAAGGAAGCCCGCCCGCCCATCTTCACGAAAGACCTTGTTGTGGAGTTTCTGATCTCCGCGTCCATCTGGTCCATCTTGAGCGGACTCGCCGTCACGCTCATGATGGCGGGGTTCCTGTTGATCGTGACACGCAGCCACACCGTCACCGGCGAACAGATGCGGGACGCTACGATATCCACCGCCCTCATCAGCGGCGTCGACATTGGCGTGTTAGCCGGGCTCTTGATCGGCGTCATCTGGGGTATCGTGAAGACATGGGAACCGAAGCTCATCACGGCGCTCTTCCTTGGGGCACCGATCGGGCTGGGGCTTTCCGCGGCGTGGCATACGATCGAAGTCATGCTGATCGCCGACTCTGACCTGACCCTGTTCCAGATGTGCGGGATCGGCACAGGCGCCGGGGTATTCTTCGCCGTGGCCAGCGACCGGCTTCGCGATTGGCTGGAAGGGGACGAGTACTGAGCGCGCCCGCACGGTTGCACTCCGTTGACCGCATAAACCACCGCCCCCCAAGCCGAGATGGCCGGGGGGCGGTTTCATGTTAATCCGAGTGGCTACTACGGCGCGACGGTCAGAGTGTAGATGCCGCCGGCGATTGTGTCGAACCGCGTTACGCCGCCGCTGCTCTGGCTCGGGACTTCGACGCCGTCCCGCGCAATCTCCAAGGGCACGGCGCAACGGACGGCACATAACCCACCCAGCGCACTCGCGACGGAGGCGGCAGTGAGCGCGCCGTCCTTCCAGGCCATGTCCACCTCGAACCCGCCGCGGGCACGGAGGCCGTTTACGCTGCCTGTGGCCCATGCCTCGGGCAACGCCGGCAGAAGATGAACCGCGCCCGCGTGGCTTTGGATCAGCATCTCGGCGATGCCTGCGGTGGCGCCGAAATTGCCGTCAATCTGGAACGGCGGATGGGTGTCAAACAGATTGGCTAACGTGGATTTTGCCAGCAACGCCTGCACGTTTTTGTAGGCTTCGTCTCCTTCCTCCAGACGCGCCCAGAAGTTGATGACCCAGGCCCGGCTCCAGCCGGTGTGGCCACCGCCGTGACTCAACCGGTATTCCAACGACTTGCGTAGCGCCGCGGCCAGTTCAGGCGTTTCGCGCAACGTGATTTCGTCGCCGGGATGCATGCCCCAGAAGTGCGACATGTGTCGATGACCGGGCTCGGGCTCGTCATAATCTTCAATCCATTCCTGGAGCCGCCCATCCTTCGGGCTGATCTGGAGCGGCGCGAGCCGGTCGAGGGCATCCTGCAACTGGGTGCGCAGGTCCGGGTCCGCATCAAGAACAGCCGCCGCATCGATGGTGTTCTCGAAGAGGTCGCGCACGATCATGAGGTCGATGGTGGCGGCGTAGGTGAACATGGACCTCGTGCCATCGGCCTTTCTGAAGGAATTCTCGGGGGAGTGGGACGGGTTGGTGACCAAGTGGCCGTCGGGACCTTCCACGAGGAAATCCAGCATGAACAGGGCCGCGCCCTTCATGAGGGGGTACGCCTGATCGGCGAGGAACGCCTTGTCCCCGTTGAAGAGGTAGTGCTCGTACGGATGCTGCGCCAGCCATCCCGCGCCGATCAGCGACACGCCCCATACGCCATCGGCCGGGGTCGTGAATCCAAAGATGTCGCTGAGATGATGCACGATCCATCCGCGGCATCCGTAATGCACTTGGGCTGTGCGCGTGCCGGACGGCACGAGGAGGTCTTCCATATAGTCAAAGAGCGGCACGTGGCATTCGGCCAGGTTTGTGGTCTCCGCGAGCCAGTAGTTCATCTGCAGGTTGATGTTGGTGTGGTAATCGCTGTTCCACGGGGCGCTGAGGTGTTCGTTCCACACGCCCTGAAGGTTCGCGGGTAAGCATCCGGGCCGCGACGACCCCATGAGCAGATATCGACCATACTGGAAGTACAGACCCACCAGATCGGGGTCCGACGATCCTAGCTTCACGGCCTCCAGACGCGCGTTGGTCGGCATGTCCGGATTGGGACTCGCGCCCAGGTCGATGGCCACACGGTCAAACAGCGCCTTGTGATCGGCCACGTGCGCGGCCAGCAGATCGTCGTAGGATTTGGCCGACCCGGCCATGTTGGCCCGGCACGCCGCTTCGGGATCGCAATCCCCGAAACTCGTAGCCCCGGCAATTCGCAGCACCACGGCGTCTGCACCGTCCACCGTCAGCACACCGTCCGCGGACGAAACCGTGCCGCCTTGGGCATCGGCCTGCACGTGGCACTCGAAGCGCATCCCCACGTTCTCATTGGTTTCGTGATGGGACCGGTTGATCTGGCCGCGCAGGACGATGCCGCTCGCGCCGTCGCTCAAGCACTTGGCGTCAATCTCGCGGGCAACGGTCGCGCTGAACGACACGGCACCCGGCTTATCGCCCGCCACGCGGACCACGATGACCTGGTCCGGCGCGCTCGCGAACACCTGGCGCGTGAAGCGCACGCCGTTGGCCTTGTACGTCACTTCGGCGATGCCCGTCTCCAGGTCCAGGGAACGGCGGTATTCGGCTACTTCGTCGGGCGCGGCATGGGTGATCAGCAGATCGCCCAGGGATTGGTACGATCGGATGTTCATGGGACGGCCCATCATCTTCTCGCCGGCGAGGTCGGCGGCTTCGTTGTTCTTACCTTCGAACAGCAGCCGCCGCACTTCGGGCAACGCTTCCAACGCTTCGGGGCTGGTGGTGTCGCGTTCGTACCCGTCCCACAGGCTTTCCTCATTCAATTGGATACGGTCCGGCTTGAATCCGCCGAACACCATCACGCCCATGCGGCCGTTGCCGACCGGTAAGGCGTCGGTCCACTCGGTAGCGGGTCTGCGGTACCAGAGCACGCGCTTGCCCTCGGGCGTCTTCGCCTTGTCGTCAAACGCGACGCCCTCCGCCCCCGGGATGCACTCGAACTGTTTGTTGAACGCTTCCGCCATCTTGCGGCCCTTTCTGCTATTGGGTTTCACCGGCCACTGCGCCCACGCCAGGTCGTCGCCGGTGCGGAACTGCCATTGTCCATTCAGGGGGATAGACCCTGCGCTGCACCGCAACGCGTGACCGGCGCCAACGATGCCGCCGTCGCCTGTTCCGTCGCACACCCGCACGGCGATAAGGTTCCAGCCACCGGCGCGCACATGCCGGGTCCCGACGCCGTAGCGTCGAGGCGAACCGGAGTCCCCCTGGTAGTTGGGCGGCATGGATCCCCGGTCGCCGACCTTCGCGCCATTGAAGAAGACTTCGTCCGCGTCGTCGATGGTGCCGAGATGAAGGCGCAATTGCTTGCCCTTCCATTCCTCCGGGACCCGCACGAAACACCGGTACCACGCCATGCCGTTGTACCCCTGATACGCTTCGTTGCGTTCCCACGCGCCCGGCACGTAGATCGAATCCCAAGCGTCCGAATCGTCCGCAGCCTGCGCGCTCCACGCCAAGACCAGCATGGCGCACACGGCCAACATCAGAATTGCCATGCGTTTCATCGTTCGTCCCCCACCGTTCAAGACCTCATGTCGCCATTGACAGCCGTCTCGCGCCACCATACGCCCGCCTTCCCGACGTGTTCAACCCGGCCGTTCGGAGTCGAACCCGTCCGGGTTCATGTGGGGCAACGGGATGGTCCGGAGTGGGGGGCATGGAAACCTGTCGGTCGTGGGATGTGGCTCGGTCGGAGACCGGCCACAACGTAGCGTTCGAATAGGACGCCTCCGACGGGTCGGAACATATCGGCACACGGATTCTCTGCGTTCCTCTGCGTGCTTTGCGGCTCTGCGTTTAGGTTGGCCCACTGTCATTCCCAGTGCAGCGTCTCGCATGCCAGGGCAGTCGCGGAGGCAAGAGAGCCCTCGGCTTCGCTCGGGACGACTGGAAGGGGAGGCTTCCGCGCGTCATCTTGAACGAAGTGAAAGATCTCGTTCTCCCAGCGACCAAAGATCCCGGGCCCCGGACGAGTCCTCCGTGCCCTATCTCCCCATCGCCAACAATCTCCACATCTCCTTCTTCCAGATCTTCTCCGCGCCCGCTCGCCGCGCCCCTTCCCTCCCTTGCCGGGATTTGGTAGCATGGCGGAAACCCTATGGCCGCGCCTGCACGGCGTGCCTCGGGTGGGTGGGACGTGCTAAACAGAGGAGCTATCGCTATGCGCAGTGCGGCACTTCTAACGGTGATGTGTACGATGACCGCTTTCTCGCTGGCGGCGGAGGTAACCATGGAAAAGACACCTTATGGCGGCTGGGACAATTGCATCAAGCTGAGCAACGGCGAGATGGATCTCGTCGTGACGACGGACGTGGGACCACGCGTCATCCGGTGCGGGTTCGCGGGCGGACAGAACCTGTTCAAGGAATTCGACGATCAGATGGGCAAGACGGGCGGCGACAGTTGGAACATCTTCGGCGGCCACCGGCTGTGGCATGCGCCGGAAGCCGCGCCGCGCACGTATGCGCCGGACAACGAGCCGGTGGAGTACGAATGGAACGGCGGCACGTTGCGCATCACCCAGCCGACCGAGGCGTCGACGGGCATCCAGAAGCAGGTGGAAATCACGTTGGACCCGAAAGCCAACAAGGTGACGCTGGTGCATCGCCTCGTTAACCGAAACCTGTGGGATGTGAAACTTGCGCCGTGGGCGTTGACCGTGATGACGTCGGGCGGCCGATGCATCATTCCCCAGGAACCGTTCATTGCGCATACGGAGAAGCTGTTGCCGGCGCGTCCGATGGTTCTGTGGGGCTACACGGACATGCAGGACCCCCGGTGGACGTGGGGCACGAAGTACATTCAGTTGCAGCAGGACCCGAAGGCCACCACGCCGCAGAAGGTCGGTGTGCGCGATTCGCTCGGATGGGCCGCCTACGCGGTCAATGGCGAGGTGTTCCTGAAGAAGTTCGACAACGACCCGGACGCCGAATACGTGGACCACGGCTGCAACTTCGAGACCTTCACGAACGGAGACATTCTCGAGGTGGAGAGCGTCGGACCTTTGACCATGCTTGACGCGGACGGCGGTTCGGTCGAACATGTCGAACAGTGGTACCTGTTCAAGGCCGATATCGGCACGACCGACGACGCGATTGACAGCTCGCTGCTGCCCCTCGTGAAGTCGGCCAAGTAGCGAATCAGGCCGGGCGGACGAGCCATCGGCACGCGTACAACAGACCGTAGGACCTTTCTGCCTTCGTGGCAGACGTGCGGATGCTGTGCGGCCGCCCTCTTCGGAATGTGGCTCGTGGGCCAAGTGGTACAAGACCGCACTTGGCTCACGGGCCTTTTCTTCTACCTGCCGTCCCCCTTGGTGGCGGCGGGCCTTCTTCTGTTCGCCGTGCTTCTGTGGTACGCGGCACGGCGGTTGGGCCGCATCCGCTATCTGGCGTTGCTCGTCGCCGCGTCGGCTGTCGCGCCGGCACTCGCAACGGTCTTCGTCGACCACCAGTGGACCGCGCCCCCCGTCACCGCGACTCGCGAGCAGCACTCCATCCGCGTGGTCCATTGGAACATCTGGTACGGGCGTCTCGGCTGGAAACGGGTTCTGGAAGACCTCATCACGGTTGACGCCGACTTGGTGATGCTGTCCGAGGTCCTGCCCGAAGCCGACCTCGACCGGTTGGCGGCGGTGTTCGACCCGCCCTACACCGCCCATCGAGCCGGCAATATGGTGATTCTCGCGCGCGGGAACATGACGCCGCCTCGACGTCTCGGAACCAAACCCGCCCGGGTCTACGAGGTGGACTGGGATGTCGAATCCGCGGAGACCACGCTTCGCCTGTTCATGGTGGATGTGCCGAGTAACCCGTTGGTGAAACGCGTTCCGGCCCTTGCGGATGTGGCCCGCTTCATGGAAGAACGCCATCCGGACCTGGTCCTCGGCGACTTCAACACACCCCGCCGGTCGCGGGGGTTGGCGCATCTGCCCGCCGGGTACGTCCACGCCTACGAAGCCGCCGGGCGCGGATGGTCCTACACCTGGCCGTGCCCTCTACCCATGCTTTCCATCGACCAGTGCATCCTTGGACCGCGCCTGGTGCCGGTGTCGTATGAACTCCGCACCCTCAGCGCCAGCGACCACCGCATGCAGGTCGCCGATGTCGTCATAGCTGGGGAGACGCCCGAAGGCGGATGAATCCCGCCCGTCTTTTGTAAGAATCCGCAACTCCGTGGTACGATTGGTTCGGTGCCCTTGGAGTCCCAATGGCATATGCGCTGCATACATTCATAAGGTCCCCGTTCTCATGATCGAAGTAGTGTGCCCGAACTGCGGGCTCCGTATTCTTGTGCCCCCGACCGTCCAAGGCCGGTGGGGCGCGTGTTTCGCGTGCGGCGCGAAGCTGATGGTGCCGAAAGTCGCCAACGGATCGGCCGAGGCAGAGCTGACCTTCAAACCCGGCGACCGAATCTCCGACCGGTACGTCATCGAGGCGCACATCGGCAAAGGCGGCATGGGCGCGGTGTTTCGGGCGGAGGACAGCCTCCTCGGCGAGAAGGTGGCGCTGAAATTCATGTATCCCCGCATGCTGCGGACCCAGCGGGGGCAGCAGTTGTTCATTCGCGAGGCCCAGGTGGCCCGGCGCCTACGGCATGACAACATCGTGGCGGTCCACGACGTGACGTCGACCCCCGAAGGCATCATGTACCTGTCCATGGAATTCTTGCAGGGCCAATCGCTTCGCGGCTTCCTGCGCCGACACCGGCAAGAACGCCGCCTGCTGGACGTGCGGCTCGCGGTGAGCCTCATGGCCCAAACCCTGGCGGCCCTCGACTATGCGCATCGCACGGTCATCCATCGCGACATGAAGCCCGAGAACATTATGCTGCTGCCGGGCGAGCGCGTGAAGGTGTTGGATTTCGGGCTGGCGAAGGCCATCGACGCGGCCCCCGTCGCCGCCCCGAATGATGACCAGCCGCGCCGGGTCGTGGGCACGGAAGCCTATGCCGCGCCGGAACAGGTTCAATTCGCCGATATCGACGGCCGAAGCGACGTGTACGCCGCGGGCCTGATCCTCCACGAACTGTTCACCCTGCGCACTCCGCTGGACGAACCTGTCCAAGTGCTCGACGTGCGCCGCGACGTAGCCCCTTCGCTGCTTCAGGTGTTGGGCCGGGCCATCCGGGAGGAGCGCAACGCCCGCTGGCAGACCGCGGGTGATTTCCGCCAAGCCTTGCTGACCGCCTTCGAGGAATCCTATCGGCCGGCCGGTGCGGCGGCAGTCCAGAGCGAGGCGGGCCGCGAAGTGTCCACGGAAAACATGGTGTACATGGAAGGCGGCAGCTTCCTGATGGGCTGCGACGCGCAACGGACCGAGACGCCCGAGTTCGAGGCGACGGTGAAACCGTTCTACATCGACCGGCATCCCGTGACGACGCACGAATACGGCGAGTTCCTTGAAGAAACGGGCCACGCGCCGCCCAAGTACTGGGGGCAGGACGACCTTAGCGGGGCGGACCAGCCGGTGGTGGGCGTGACGTGGGACGACGCGTGCGCCTATGCCGCGTGGGCGGGCAAGCAGTTGCCCACGGAAGAGCAGTGGGAGTATGCCGCGCGCGGAAAAGGGAATCGACGGTACCCGTGGGGCAGCCAGGAACCAGACCCCATGCGGTGCAATTATGGCGAACACCTCAGCACACCGTCGATCGTGACCATGCACGAAGAAGGCGGCACGCCCGACGGGGTCCTCGACATGGGCGGCAACGTCTACGAATGGACCCAGGACCGGTTTTTGCCCTACGCGGTGAAGCTGAAGCCTGGGAAGGGCGGACGCGACGAACCGCGCAGGACGGTGCGGGGCGGCTCGTGGCGGTCAACGTCCCACGAACTTCGGTGCTCGTGGCGGCAGGGATTGTTCCCGGAAAGCCAGTCCAGCGCGGTTGGGTTCCGGTGTGTGGCGCCCGCGGGCAAGGTCCGCCCGTAGGGGGTTCTACTCTAACGCGGGTCCTTCGATCCGCTCGCCGCGCAGCTGGCGGGCCTGGTCTTCGGGGTCGAATGTGCCGTAGAACAAGGCGTTCGCATCCATCCACGTGACCAGCCGGTCCATGTCGTTCCGCGCCAGTTTCACTTCGTGATGGCCTTTGAGCAGCATGTCCATGACGCTGCTGGCCACGGCCCCGAATCGGCCAGGCTGCGACATGGGCTCGCCGTTGGTCTCCAGCCCGCCCCACGACGAGTAGGGCACCCGCTTGGCAAGCACGTTGTACGACTTGGAATAGCGGCCCTCCGGCTCACCCGTAAGCACGATGGGACAGTCCTTGGGTCCCGCGGGCGTCTCACCGCCATGGCATTTCACGCAGTGTTTGTCCAGCACGGGCTGTACCAGCAGCGGGTAGCTCAGGGGCTTGGACCCGTCGGGTCCGGGATCGATACGCGAGGGTTCGTGCCGAAGCGCCATAGCCTTGGGCATCTGGGGCGGCGCGGTCAAGCGATGCTCGTGGCACCCCACACAGGATGCTCGTTCGCCCGGTTGCAGATAGGTGATGCTACGCATCACCTGCACGGCCCGGCCATGCTCGTCCAGCGCCTGGAAGGCCAACGGAATTCCGGCCGGTGCGTGGAACACGGCCGATCCGTCTTCATACACCGGCACCGTACCCAGGACCTGTTTGCCGGGCGACGCGTTCGCGAAACCGACGGTCGGCGTGTTGGCGTGGGGTGTGGTTTTGGGTAGCACCTGCACGATCCGTAGCGACTTCACCGAACCCTTGGGCAACGCGGGGTCGCTCGCATAGACGTCCTGCAGGAAGAAAGTGCCTTCGTCGGCGACCTTTGGATCGCGCATGGAGGGAATGGCGGGCGCCTTGGCACGAGGCCGGATGGGCACAGGCCACTGACTGGCGATATTCAGATCGCGGTACACGAGTTCGCGGTTGCCGAAGGCGTCCACGAAGTAGATGCCGAACATATTCGGCTTGTTGCTGTCGGGCTCGCCGATGAGCGGATCGTAACTATAGGCGGCCAGGAAGAACTGCTCCGACAGAGGATAGGGCGTGCGGTAGCAGTGGCCCGGCCAGCGCTTGGCCTCTTGAGGCGTGTCGTATTCCTTCGGGCTGCCCGGCGCATGCCAACTGCGCGGCGCAACGTGGGTTTCGCTCTCGGGGAAGGGCGCGTCCGGCGTCAACCGCGCGATGGGTTCCAGCCCGTCCACGCCTTTCGTGGTGTCCAACAGGATGATGGATCCCGCGGTCATGGCATGGTGGGCGGCGGCGGTCGCCATGACATAGGGTGAATTCGGCACCTGGACCGGTTCCCATACGCCCACGGGATTGAAGGTGTTGTTGCCGTAGTATGCCGTCGGCGCGCTACCATCGGGCCGTACCGTCCACAGTTGCTGATAGTGTACCGCGTTCCGGTCCACGTAGTCCCACCGCGTGTAGATGACGCGGCCGTCGGCCAACACGGCGGGATCCCATTCCTGGGTCTCGTGGTACGACACGGTGCGGGGATTCGACCCGTCGTGTTCCGCCAGGGACAATGTATACACATCGCAGGGACCCCGGCCGCAGCGATGGTATCCGCCGCGCCGTGTGGAGATGAACATGAGTTGTCCGTTCGGCAGTTCACGCGGCGAGAAATCGTCGTAGGGTCCGTCCGTGAGTTGCCGTAGCCCCAAACCGTTGGGCCGGATCTCGTAGAGGTGGTAGCGCCGATCCTTGAACTCGTCGTACTTGCCACGTTGCGGCGCAGTGGGCGCAGGGGTGTGAGCGAACACGATACGGCTCGCGTCGTGGCTGACCTCGGGCTGCATGACGCTGCCCAAGGGCAGTTCGTCCGGTGCAAGTTGTCTGCACGCCATGGACACGCCGGGCGCGTCCAGCACGAAGAGTCCCCCGCCAGGCCGCGCGCAGCGGCCGTAGTACTGGGTCAATTGATGGCTGAAGGACGCGGGCACCCGCTTGACGAACAGCAGCGGGCCCACCTGGGCCAGAGGGTTCGAGAACACGATGCGGCGCCGGTCGTGATGCGTACGCAACCACAGGTTTTCCCACTGCGGTGCATCATCCGCCAACTTGGCCTCGGTCAGACGAGTGGATTCGTCGCGCAACGCCTGCCAAGCGGCGGCTTCATCATCGAGGGCCGTACCTTCCCTGCGCAGGGTGGCCAACAAAGTCTCTCCGCGCCCAAGGATACGCTCCACGGCCGCGGCGTAGGTGGCGGCTTCACGTGTCGTGCCGATGCCGTCGGCCATGCGCCAATCCCACTCGATCATGGTCTGTTCCATGGCAGGCCGCAGCGCAGGCAATACGCGAGCCGGCAACACGTCGCCCTTCGACGGGCGCGGCATCACGGGGAGGTCGCGGACCTCGCCGTCCGCGGACAGCTTCACGTTTCGCCATCGCACCAGCGACTCGCTCGCCCCGCCCGTAGTGCGCAGACGGAGCACCGTGTCCCCTCTGTCGGGGCCCGGCACAGCCGTCAGATGGACAGACCCTTCGCGGAGCACCATGCTTGACGTGGAACCGCCGTCGAACCCGAGGCTGATCGTGGCGCCTTTGCCGTCGAGCACGGCGACCTCAGTCGTAACCGTCACATCATCACCTGCGTTCGACACCGGAATCGTCACATCCACACTCTCGCCGTCTCGAAGGCTTGCCGCATAGGCCCGTCGGCCGAGCGAAGCCACTTGGGGCCCCGTATCCTCGGCAATCAGCGCGAACCCGCATACCTCGGAGCTGGGTTCCGGCGCGGGCGCGCCGCACAGCATCACGCTGGGCGCGCCGATGCGCAGCGCGTTCGGATCGCGGACCAGCCGCGCCTCGATCCAATTGGCCATGTCGCAACCGTATCCGTCTCCACCGTCCGTAGCGCGCAGGACCAGTTCGCGGGCGCCGGCCACCGGCACGTCAATATTCTGGGCCGGGTCGCTATCGGTCATCCGGCCGCTGTCGAACTGCACCTCGCCGTCCACGAGCACCTGGAAGACCACGCTGCCCCGTCCGCCGCCTTGCCAATGCACGCCCACCGTCGCCGCGAATCCTGTGTACGCCCCTTCGGGCAGTTCGAACACCAGTTGGCCCGGAGCATGGTGACCGAGGCCCTTGTCGAAGGCCTTCTCGCCCAGGCGCAGTTCGCCACCCGCACGGCCATCCGTCGGCACGGCCGCCGTATCGCGGCCCAGCGTGCCCCAGCCCTGCACAATGTCGGCGGCCAAGTCGTCGCATACGTCGCTGAGGTACACGACATCGCCGAATACACCTGAATCGTCGGCCGTGGCGCAGACAGCACAGGGAAGGAAGGTTAGGATTGCGAACAGGCTCAACATACGGACTCGCACGATAGTGGCCCTCGTTGTGGTTCCAGCCCCGCTGCCAGGTACATGCGCGACGGCGCCGCTGTTGTTCAGTGGGTGAAATGATAGGTTATGGCGGGCGCAGGGGGCAACATCCGACGCGACGCCCGCCTCATCTCAAAGGAATCTGGGCAGAGCGCCTTTATCCGGACCCGGCGGTGCGGTAGAATCGCGGGGTCGCTTGTGACCCCACGAAAGGAGCCCGTTGTGAGTCTCTTTGATACCTTCGTCGACCCACCGCGCGAATACACGCTTATCCCGTTCTGGTTCCTCAACGACGACTTGAACGAGGACGAGCTGAAACGGCAGATCGACGATTTCGCGGACCATGGGGTCTATGGATTCGTCCCCCACGCGCGGATGGGGTTGGCGGACCGCATCCCGTTCATGTCCGACGCGTGGTTGCACTACACCAAGGTGTGCGTGGACCACGCGGCGAAGAAGGACATGTTCGTCATTCTCTACGATGAGGGCATGTATCCGTCCGGTTCGTGCGCCGGCCAAGTGGTGGCGGCGAATCCACGGTATGCCACGCGCTGCCTGCAACAACGCCCGAAATCCGAGCCCCTGGGCGACGACGAGTACCTGGTTGCGGAAGACGACGCCCACCTCTACGTGAACCGGCGATCCAACGGCCATATCCGGGGCGTCCATTTTGGCACCGACGACGGTGAGCCCGGGGCGCCGCCCTCCGGCGACCTGCTCAACCCGGAATCCGTGGCGTGCTTCTTCCGGTTGGTACTCGATGGCCACTACAACGCCCTGAAAGAGCATTTCGGTAAGACTATCACCGCCGTGTTCACCGACGAACCCGACATGCTGGGCCGCGGCCATCTCCGTGGGGTCCGCGAATGGACGTGGGGGCTGGAGACCTGGCTGGAGGACTACCTTGGCTACGACATGCGCCCCCATCTTGGTGCGCTGTGGGACGGCAGGCATCCTGACAACGACCGGTATGCGCGGGACTGGAAGCGCGCCATCAACGCACGTCTTGAGGAAACCTACTACGCCCCTTACAGCAAATGGTGCGCGGACCACGGGGTCAGTCTGACCGGCCACCCGGCACAACCCGGCGATATCGGCACCTTGAAGTACTTCCACGTACCGGGGCAGGACATCGTGTGGCGCTACATTGAGCCCTTCCATATCAACTCGCTCGAAGGGCCCCAGTCGACCATGGCGAAATGCAGTTCCTCGGCGCAACGGCATTATGGACGCAAGCGGAACCTCAACGAATGCTACGGCGCCTACGGTTGGGAATTCACCGAAGACGAGATGTGGTGGATCGCCAACTGGTTGCTGGTGCGTGGCGTGAACCTGTTGTCGCCTCACGCGTTTTACTACTCCATCGAGGGTCCCCGCCGCGACGAGCGCCCACCGGACGTGGGACCGAACAATGTGTGGTGGGATCGATACAAACCCTTCGCGGACTACTGCCGACGCTTGTCGTGGCTTATGAGCGGCGAAACCCAGGTGTGCTCGTTCGCGGTATTGGGTACGGCCACCCGCCTGCCGTGGAAGGCGGCGCGGGTGCTGTTCGAATCGCAACGCGACTTCAACTACCTCGATGTGGACACGCTTGTGGCTAAGGGGCAGGTGTCCGAAGACGGTATCCGGGTGGGCGACATGCATTACGCCGCGCTCATCGTGGACGGTGCAGGATATCTGGATGAGACTTCGAAGGCTCTCCTTCAACCCATGCTCGACGCGGGCCGCGTGATCGCCTACGGCAAGGCATTGCCCGACGTTCCAGCCACCGCGGCGCCCGACGGACGGGCGCTGGTCCGCATCCTGGACGCCATCGCGCGGCCGGATGTGGTCGTGAAACCCGCCACGCCCGACCTGCGGTTCATCCATCTACGCCACGGCGAAACGGACGTGTATCTGTTCTGCAACGAAGGCGAGGAAGTCATCGAGGGTAGACTGAAGGTCGCGGCCAAGGGCGGGAAGAGGGAATGGTGGGACCCTGAGGCGGCGTGCGTGATCGAAGACGCAGCACCCAACCGGATCAGTGTGCCGCCGTACCGCACGCGTGTGCTTGCATGTTCTTAACCGTTCACGAACCGAGCCACCGTGTCGCGTAGCGCCTCGAACTGGATGGGCTTAGGCAGGTAGGCGTCCATTCCTGCCTGGAGACACTTGTCCTCGTCGTCGCGCATGGCCAAGGCGGTCATGGCGACCACGGGGGTGTGCATTCCCGGTTTTTCCGATCGGCGAATGCGGCGTGCGGCCTCGAATCCGTCCATAACGGGCATCTGACAGTCCATCAGCACCAAATCGTAGAGTCCCTCGTCCAACGCCAGCAGGGCTTCCTCACCGTGGGCTGCGACATCCACCTTGCATCCCAACTTGGCCAACATGCGTCTGGCGACCATCTGGTTGACGGGATTGTCTTCGACAAGCAGAACACGGGCGGGTCGTTCAAGCTCAAGGGGGGGCGACACCTCAGGAGGCTCTTCCTCAAAGGGCTCGCCCAGCAGGCATCGCTGGGCGGCGTCGCGGAGGTGGCTCATGCGGACCGGCTTGGTCAGATAGCCGTCGAACCCTTCCTGCAGTGCGCGGCCTGCTTCGATGCGCTGCGTTGACGACACCACAAGAAGGAGGCGTGTCCGGCCGATTTCGGAGTCGCTACGGATGCGTTCGGCGAGATGTGACCCCTTCATGTCGGGCAGCATGTGATCAATCAAGGCGAGGCGAAACGCGTGTTCGCGTGCGGCGGTACGTAGCGAGGTCAATGCCTGAAGGGCGGTGGTCGCCTCCTCGACCTCACAGCCCCAGTTCTCCAATTGCTGGCGTATGACCGAACGGGTCGACGCCTCTTCGGAGGTGTACAGAACGCGGATGCCGCGCATGTCCATGAGTGCAACGGCATCGGCGTCCGGGGGGGCGGGTACTTGTTCGAGATCCACGGTGAACCAGAATCGGGACCCCTCGCCCGGCTCACTCTCCACACCGATGGCCCCCCCCATGGCCTCACAGATCTGCCTGGAGATCGTCAGACCGAGACCGGTTCCGCCGAACCGGCGTGTTGTGGAGGTGTCCTCCTGGCGGAAGGCCTCGAAGAGAGTGGGGATGCGCTCGGGCGGAATTCCGATACCCGTATCGGCGACTTCGAACCGTAGCTGGACCTGGTCGTGGTCCCCCTCGGCGCTTGGGGCGCTGGACGTAACGGTCACCGTAACGGCGCCGTGTTTGGTGAACTTAATGGCATTGCCCATCAAATTGACAAGCACCTGCCGCAACCGGCTGGGATCGCCCTTCACTCGGGACGGCACCGATTCGGGCATGGCGATCACGAACTCGAGGTCGTCCTGATGGGCACGAGGCGCCAAGAGGTCGCCGGTCCCTTCGACGACATCGCGCACGTTGAATTCCGTTGACTCGACCTCGAGCATCCCGGCCTCAATCTTGGAGAGGTCGAGGACATCGTTGACCACGGCCAACAACGCTTCGCCGGACTGGCGCACGATCTCGACGCATTCGTGCTGTTCCACCGAGAGGGGGGTATCCAGCAGGAGATCGGTCATGCCGATCACGCCGTTTAAGGGCGTGCGAATCTCGTGGCTCATGTTTGCCAGGAACTGGCTCTTGGCTTCGTTGGCGGCCCTGGCTTCCCCGGCAAGGAGGTTGGCGCGGTTGATGGCCTCTTCCAGGCGTTTGTTGGCCTCGGCCAGATCACCCTCGGCGCGTCTGCGTTCAGTCATGTCGCGGAAGATGCCCTGAAGAATGCGCCGTCCACCGACCTCGGTGACGGACGACAAGATCTGAACCGTCTTCCGCTTGCCCAAGGCGGTGACCACTTCCGCGTCGCTGCCCGCATCGGTACCGTGCGCTGCGTGCTCATCGAACATGGCCTTGTAGCGTTCCGTCTGTTCGGGCGGGTGAAGAACGGAGAAATGCCGGCCGACAATGTCGGCACGAGGCCGTTCGAGAAGCCGTTCAGCGGCTTGGTTGCACTTGAGGAGAAGGCCCGAGTCCGGATCGGCCCAGAAGATGGCGTCGCCGGCGTTCTCGAACACCAACCGGAACCGTTCTTCGTTCTCGCGAAGCGCCGCCTCGGCCCGGATCCGTTCGCTGATGTCGAGCACAATCCCCACCAAGCCGGCGACGGCGCCGTCGGCGCGGTAGTGCACCGCCTTGTAGAACGTCACATCGCGATAGGAACCGTCGGCGTACCGCACCTTTGCCTCGTACACCTGCTTGCCGCCTGCCGCCATCAATTCCAGGTCGGCTTCGTGGTACACGGCAGCCAGTTCGTCCGGCCACAGCTCATGCACGGTGTGACCCACGATCTGTTCGCGGGTCAAGCCCACGAACTCTTCGAACGCCGCGTTGCACGCTGCGTACACCCCCTCGCGATCCTTCTGGAAGACGGGCGCCGGGAGTGTGTCCATGACCAGTTCAAGCAGTTCCGAACTCCGTTCGGCAGCGTCTTTCTGTTCGGCCGCATGACGCTCGAGCGCTTTCCGCTGACTGGACAGTTGCTCCATGAATCCGTTGAAACAGCGCGCCAACCGGCCCACCTCGTCGTCGGAGGTACGCGTCATACGGACGGAGTAGTACCCCGCGGACGCCTCTTCGAACCGTTGCGTCAGCAGCTTCAGGGGAGACGTGATTCGCGCGCTGGACCACAGGGAGCAGGGCACGCCCAAGACCAAAACCACCAGTAACCCGACCGCGATGACGTTCCGAACCTGTTGGACGGGTGCGTACATGGACGCGGTGTCATGCGTGGACACGACAATCCAGTCCAACCGGGGGATGTGCCGGAACACCGCAATGGCTTCACGCGGCTCGCCCCCGGCCGACGGGGACAGGTACTCGACGCGCCCATTCTTGCGGTCCAGGATCGTTCGGATGTAGCGTCGGCCGGCAGCGTCGGGCTCGTCGACAACCGTTTCGCCTTGGCGGTCGGAGTGGATTACGAGGGTGCCTGAGCCGTCGAGGACGAACAGGCTCTCCGCTCCGCCGTACCGCATCGCCAGCACGGGCTCGCGGAGGTCCGGGACATCTACGAGGTCGGCGAATTCCTCTCGATAGGAGGACGCGAAGATCACCCAGTCCCACGGCTCGAAGTAGGCCACAAACGCCGCTTTCGCGCGCGGTTCGGTCTCGCCGGGGTTCTGCCAGTCGTACTCGAGGTAGCCGCGCTTGCGTGCAGTGGCGACTCGCACGAATTCGTGTTCGCTGATGTCCGTGTCCTCGAGTTCCTTCTCGGGGTGCACCCGCACGAACCCCTGGGAGTCAAGGCAACACACATATCCTGTTGTCCCTATCGTCTGGCTGAGAACCGCGCTACGACCGAGGCGTTCGGCTTCCTCGGGTGTGAGAGCCCCTGCCGTCTGCATACGATCAAGGTCGCGGAGCACGGCAAGTTTGCTGTCGGCGATGCCACGTAGGTGGTTTCGGATGGACACATCGGTGGCGAGGTCCACCATGCTCAGAAGGGCGCGGGCGCCAGCATCGACTTCCTGATCGACGGATGCCCGGGCCGCGTCGCGCAGATAGATGTGGAGTGGGATGGTCCCGGCGCTCAGGGCAACGGCGAACACCAGGAAATAGGCAAGGAACAGCTTCGTGCGAATGGGCAAGTTCCGGAACATGCGAAACCGCTTCACGTGCCGTCCCTCTCGCTACGAATCCGATCCCCGTTTCGTCCGGGCTACCACGATGCACGGCCCTACGCCGCGAAGTCCCGGAAGCCGTGTGACACACGCGGCCTCGGCGGCCAAGAAACGAAGCACATGGCGGACCGTCTTTCGAGAAACAGCAGTCCGCCATGGGTTGCCCATCGCGATTGCAGATCACCGTTTTCGCGGTGGTTTGCCGTTAGCGGGACGGTCTCGGCAGTCAACCCTCGCTCGCGGAGTCCTCAGCGAGCAGACCTTCGAGCACCTCGAGGAGCGTGTCGGGATCTACGCCGTAGCCCGCACAGACCTGTCCGACGGTCTCAAACTGACCAACGGCGCAGTGGGCGCAGCCGCCAAGATGAAACGCGGCAAACACTTCTCGCACTCGCGGGTGAACGGCCATGGCTTCGGCAATAGTCATGTCCAGATTGAAAGTCTTACCGGTCGACTCGCTGGCTTCGGTACTTTTCTGTTCATCAACATTCGACATCGCAGACGCTCTCCTATCAAGACGCCGCACACAGGGGTGCAGCTATGCCATTACGGTGCTAACTTCCACTGCCCCAGTGCCCTTGGAACTCCTGCTCCGTGGCTTCCTGAAGCATTTCACGACGATACAGTTTCTTCACAACGGGGTCGGAGATCCGCTCGGACTCTCCCGTCGCCGGGATGACGGTGAGTTGGCGCACGACGGCTTCCTCGTCGGTGCATTCGTAGTAGACCCACGCGTCGCCCTTGCCCGGAACAGGCTGACTTGCCTTGAAGTACTTCATACGAAAATCCTTACAGCCGTTACACCAAGCCCAAACACGGCGGGACGAGCCGAAATTCCGCGCCAATCCGCCGCAACTCTGGCGCTTGTAGGCTAGTCTACCCGCGGAAACCATCGATAGCAAGGGGGGACCGTCACGGCGTGCCGCCGGTCGGGGCGCTCAGATGACACCCAATCGCTCAAGCTCAGCGTCCAACAGCCCGGCCTCGACGGGTTTCACGAGGTAGGCGTCCCAGTCTTCGATGTCTTCCAGTACCGACGCGGTGTCGAACATGGAGGTCACCATGATGACGCGCGTGCCGCTTCCGCCCTCCTCCCACTGCTCGTGTTCCAGGTCCCGGAGGCTCTCCAGCACGGCGTGCCCATCCATCTCCGGCATCATGATGTCAAGACAGACGCAGTCGTAGGGTTCGCCGTTCTCGAGTGCTTCGCGGAACAGAGAGAGTCCTTGCTTCCCGTTGGCGGCGGCGTGGCACAGGCCGTGCCGGTTCAGAATCAGGGTGAGTTGGTGGCGGATATCTTCGTCGTCGTCGATCACGAGGGCGCGCATCGGATCTCCTCTTGCATCCGGATAACGGGCGGTGAACGTGAACTGCACCTCGATTTTTGCAATTATACCCCCTGAACAGCCGAATCGCCATGACCCGGCGGGCTTATTGCCCCGAATCGCGTCCAAAGCTTGGGAGGAAACGTACCGATGAGGAATATGGTTGTACTGGTGGGACTCGCGGTGGCGATGGCCGCCGAGGCGAAGTTGCCGGACTGGGTGGACATCATGCCCCCGGAGGATCTGGCGGGATGGCGCGTACTCGATGGCGACTGGAAACGGGACGGCGACGCGTTGGTGGGCCGTGCCGAAGCCGGTGGCACGGCCCGGCTGTTTTCCGAGGAGACAGCGGCCGATTTCATCCTGTCCGTGGAGTTCATGACTCCCGCACCGTGTGCCGGCGGTCTTCACGTGCGGTGCCATTGGTTGCCGGAGACACCGATTGCCGAGGGTGTTGCGCCGGAAGAACTTGGCCGAACCGTATATGGCTACGAGGCCTGCATCGACACGCGTGAACCGGGCGGCACCGGGGTGCTCGCTGAACCGCATGGGCGGGATGTTCTGGCGGAGCCGAAGGCACGCGCGGCCGGTAGCGTGAAGCCGGGTGAGTGGAACCGCCTCGCCATCTGGATGAAACACGAGAGGATCATGGTGAAGCTCAACGGGAAGACCGCGGTCAAGGGCAAGGACACCGCGTTCCTACAGGGGCACGCCTGTCTGGAAGTGGTTGGGCTCGATGGCGGTCCCGCCGAGATCCGATTCCGGAATCTGAAGGTGATTGGGCAGGAACGCCGTGGCACGTGGCGTCCCCTGTTCGATGGCGAGTCCCTGGAAGGGTGGACCGAGTGGGGGAGTGAGAAGTGGGAGGTCGTGGACGGCGCCATCCGGGGAACGCGCGGTCCGAAGGAGTCCGAAGGCTACCTCGCCACGAACGAAATATGGCGTGATTTCCATGTCCGCGGCACGTTCAAGATGCTGGGCGCGGGGAACTATGGCTTGTTCTATCACTCCAGAATCAAGCTCCGCGAGGACGGGTATCCGGTGATCTCAGGTCTGCAAGGTGAAGTGGAGCCGGGGTATCCCGGCGCCTCCGGGTTGGTGTACGAGAGCTACAAGCGGGGTTGGCTTGTGAAGCCCGATCACGGCCGTGCCCAGGCCTACCTGCTGCGGCCGGACGAGTGGAACGAAATCGACATCGAGTGCCGGGACAACCGAATCCGAACATGGATAAACGGTATGCGAGTGCTGGACCACGAAGACGGGGGACAACAACTGTTCGAGGGCTTCTTCGCGCTGCAGTTGCATGCGGGCGAAGGAGAGGGCATCCTATGGCGCGACCTGTACGTGAAAGAGAAGGGCCGCGACGCGGATGCCGACGAGATTGAACAGGAAATGGACCGGGAAGACGCTGAGTAAGGAAAGTGCCATCAGGGTGATGGAAGGCGTAGAAGCGCTAGCGTAGAAAGACCGCCCATACGGGAACCAACAACGCGGCCAGCATGAGCACTGCGACGATGACTGCCCACGCGTACACGGGTAGGGGAGATGCTGCCGGGGCCGCCTCATCAACGGCCCCGCCGGAACGAGGAGCCCCCGAGGGCGGCACTGGGGTCCGCCCTTGCACGGGCGGCGTGAGTGTCGCGGATGCGCAGGCGTCGATGGCGCGGATGAGAGCCTGGGCGTCCGCGTAGCGTTCGTCGGGGTGTTTCGCCACCAGCCGCGCCAGCACGGGACGCACGCACTCCGGTACCGCCGGGGACGTGCCGCCGAGGCCCGGGAAGGGCTTGTGGACGATCTGGTAGAGCAGCGAGAGGGGCGTGTCGCCCGGGGCGTACGGCGGCGACCCGGTCAACATCTCGAACAGGGCCACCCCCAGCGAATACAGATCGGATCGCCCGTCCACGGATGATCCTTCGCACTGTTCGGGCGACATGTATAGCGGCGTGCCGACCGGTGCGCCGTCCTGGGTGATCGCGGTCCGGTCCGCCAGGGCCTTGGCCAATCCGAAATCCATAACCTTCGCCCGACCGTGCCGGTCGACGATGATGTTGTGCGGTTTGATGTCCCGATGCACGATACCCGCGTCGTGCGCCGCACCCAGCGCTTCGGCCACGTCGCGCGCAATAGCAAGGGCGTGCTGCAAAGGAAGTTGGCCGCGTGCGGCGATGACGGCGTGAAGCGGCTGACCTTCGGCATACTCCATGGCGATGTAATAGACGCCCGCAGCCTGCCCGACGCCGTAGACGTGCAGGATGTTGGGGTGGTTCAATGCCGCGGCGGCACGCGCTTCGCGCAGAAACCGCTGGACCGACTCCGGGGTGTCTGCCTGCGCCGTGGGCAGCACCTTGAGGGCGGCGCGCCGTCCAAGCGTCAGGTCGCGCGCTTCGTACACGGTCCCCATGCCGCCCCGGCCCACCTGGCGCACCACTTCGTATTGGGCGATTCTTGTACCGGCGGCGATTACGTCTTCGGCCACTGCGAGAGTCCTCCCTGCGGATCGAGACTGCCTGCTAGACGGTATCGCGATTTCCCGGCGCGTAGCGGACCGCCGTGATGGTCATGTCGTCCGCGAGGCGGCGACTGTCGATGTGGGTCTCAACATCCCGCCGGACTTCACCCACGAGATCAATCAAGGGGTGTCCGCATACGCGCCCGAGTGTTCTGATCAAGCGTTCCTCGCCGTACAGCGCTTCGTCCGCGTTGCGCGCTTCCGTGAGACCGTCGCTGTACAGAAACACGAGAGCCCCCGCATCCAGGTCGACCGTCTTGTCCTCATAGACGGCGTCTCGGTCAACGCCGAGAGGATACCCCGTGTCACTACTGAGCCAAGCGTGCGCGCCGTTGCCCGGGTTCCACAGCACGGGCGGGTTGTGGCCTGCGCAGGAGTACTGAATGAGACCGGCATCGACATCCACGATCATGACGAACAACGTCACGAACCGGCCGCTGTCGCCTACTTGCTTGCACAGGGACCGGTTCGTGCGGGTGAGAAGATCCGCCGGCGAGCCAAGGTCTTCCGCGTACGCCTTGAACACACTCCAGCATTCCGTAATCAGCAAGGCGGCCGGAAGTCCCTTCCCCGTAGCGTCCCCGATGGCGACGCACACGCGTCCTGGCCCGAGTTCGATGAAATCGTAGAAATCGCCGCCCACCTCGCGCGCGGGCCGGCTCCACCCGTGGAGTTCCAGGCCATCCAGCCGGGGCGGATGATCGGGCAGCAGGCTCTGCTGGAGCTCCGACGCAATGCTCAACTCGCTTTCAAGCCGTTCGCGCCGTCTGGTTTCCTTGCGCAACTCGCGCTCCCGGTCCCTCAGCGAGACGGCCATGCTGTTGAACGCTTCGCCCAAGGCTTGGAGTTCGTCTCCCGTGGTTACGTTCACCCGGTGGTCCAGGTTGCCCCGGCTGATTTCACGCACACCGCGCGCCAGCTTGCGAATGGGGCGCGCAAGCCCTCGGCTCAGGTACAGGATGACGCCCAGGGCTGTCACGATGGTGGCGGCCGTGAGTACGAAAGCATGGCCCACGCGCCGGGTCAGTTGCTCGGTGAATCGCGTGGTGTGATGCTGAATGTATAGGGCCATCAGTTTGCCATCGACCGGATTGGTGAGGCGGGTAACCACCCCCACATCCCCTGCAAAGAACTTGACGCGATGGTCTTCGTCCGGGGTTCGCAAGAAGCTCAGGCAGAATTCCAGCACCTCGCTGGATGCGTCGCTGTTGCTGGCGTACCGGCCCCGCTCTTCACTAATCCCTGCGACCAGCGCGCCCGATTCGTCCACCACCAGGATCTGGTCTACATCGAGTGGATCGAAGAATCGTTCGACCGTATTCTGGACCGAGAAGTCGGCCCGGATGCGCTCGACCAGCCGTTCGCCCGCGCCCACTTGCACGATCCGCGACCGGTCAACGCCTGGCACGCCCACATACTTGAACCGGCGGCCGTCCCGGTCGCGGGCCTGCAAGGGTTGGACGACCAAGTCCGCCCCGGGCTCCAGCAGCCCGTAGAATTCGTGGGCCTGAGGGTTGCGGTCCGGGTCCGGCGTGAACTCGAATCCCATGGCGCTGGAGTTTGACCCGATGTAGATGGTGCCGTGCTCGTCCGTCACCCAGATCTCGTCGAGAAGCGAGTACCCCTCGTAGGACGACGAGCGGGAGACGACGCGATCCAGGATGGACGATATCTTTTCGGGCGGCATGTGGGCATCGCGCTCGGCCACCGCCACCAGTTCAGACGTGATCAGCGCGCTGACCAACATCTGTTCGCCCACCCGGTCCATCACGCGTTCGGGCAAGGTCATGCCGTACTCGAAGTTGTTGGTGGCCAGGAGGGTGATGGTGGTTCCGGTGTCGCGATGGATCTTGCCCAGCGTGTCTATCATGGGAAGCACGAACAGGACGGCCATGGTAAGGATGGCGAGGACGATGATGACACTCATCGCCAGACTGAGACGGGTCTGAAACCGGAACGCCATCAGGTATCCCGGCTGACCTTGTCCCAGGCGCTTTCCTGGGCCTGCACGTCCAGCGAGCGCAGATGCCGCTTGATCCCGGTGTCCACCGAGTCGTAGATGACGAAGTGCTTGTCCAGATTGGTGATCTGGAAGACTTTGCGGATGTCCTTGTTTAGCGAACAGAGGCGAAGCGTCCCGCTCACTGCCTTGCACTCTTGGTCCACCTTCAGTAGCTCGGTGAGCACGGCGCTCGACAGATAGGTGACCCGCTCGAAGTTGAGCAGCAGGTTCAGTCCGGCGTGCGCCCTCACGTAGGCGAGGATCTCCGCGCCGATCTGGGTCACGTTCATGGCATCCAGCACGCTGCCGGCTTCGATGCAACCGACGGTAATGGCACCGCGTTCTTCGAACGATACAAGCGGTTCGTCACTCATGGCGTGGTTCTCCCTGGCACAGAGCCTTCCGGCCCATTCGCATGACCAGACACCGCTTGGACGTGTCGTAGGTCACGTCGTCCATACAATAGCGAATCAAGCAGATCCCCCGGCCCCCCTCCTGGTCGGGACAGGGCAAATGCACTTCTTCGGGCGTGAAGCCCTTCCCTTGATCGAAGACGCGGATGACGCAGGTGTCGCCTTCATCCGTCATCTCCAGGCGGACGCGCAGGGCGGCTGTCCCCGAACTCCCGTGGGTCACCGCGTTCACCAACGCCTCCTCGAGGCACAGCCGTGCGTAGAACTCTTGGTCGGGCGCAATCCAGTCCCCCTCGCGAAGGGTAGCAACGGCCTCTTTCAAGACCTCGCCAACCTCCATGAGCGAACTCGAAAACTCCTCGTCGAAGAATACGTAACTCGCCACGGCCTTCAGTCTCCCGAGATAAACGCGTAACGACCATCAGGATACCACAGGCGCTATGGTGTTGGGGAGGTGGGGCGAGTCTTGTCTCTGATGCGCATGCCGTGTCCCGGGGGTGAGACGCAGCAGTTCCGTCATCCTGAACGAAGTGAAGGATCTCGTTCG
>JAAEQP010001080.1 GCA_024231375.1 bacterium
GGGGGAGGATCGCCCGTGTCGCACACCCCCTTGATGCAGTGTTCGCAGCGTGGGTGGAACGGACACCCCGGCGGTTGCGTAAACGGGTCCGGCACGGACCCCTCAATGGAGGCCAGGCGTTCCGTGTTGCCCTTGCCGATATGGGGAATCGAGTTCAACAGGCCCGTTGTATACGGATGGAGGGGGTTGTCGAAGAGGTCCACGGTCGGACCCTGTTCAACGATCAACCCCAGATACATGACCGCGACTTCATCGGCCGTTTCCGCTACCACACCGAGATCGTGTGTGATCATGACGACCGACATGCCCAGTTCGCGCTGCAAACGCTCAATGAGATTCAGAATCTGCGCCTGGATCGTCACGTCCAGGGCCGTCGACGGTTCATCGGCGATGAGCAATCGCGGGTTGCACGACAGGGCCATGGCGATCATGCAGCGCTGCCGCAAACCGCCCGACAATTCATAGGTGTATGCATCCACGCGGCGTTCGGCGATGGGCACGCCCACCAGCTTCAACATCTCGATGGCTCGGTCCCGCGCTTCCTTCTTGGACACGCGTTGGTGCAAGCGAACGGTCTCGATAATCTGGTTTCCGATGGTATGCACCGGCGACAGCGACGCCATGGGTTCCTGGAAGATCATGGAGATGTCCGCGCCGCGGATGGCGCGGAGTTCACGGGCATTGGCCTTGAAGGCTGTCAGATTGATGGGTTGCGCGTCGTGACTGCCTTCGCGCGGCGCCAGCCGGATTTCGCCCGACACGATCTCCGCCCGGCTCGGCAGGATGCGCATCATGGCCTTGGCGGTGATGCTCTTGCCGCATCCGCTTTCGCCCACGATGCCCAGGCACCGGTTCTTGGGGATGCTCAGCGTCACCCCGTTCACCGCGTTCACGATGCCTTCCTTCAGATGGAAGCGCACCCGCAGGTCTTTGATTTCGATTAGGTTCTGCACGTCAATCCCCGGCGTTTCATACCGTCGTCAATGGGAGTACGGGTCCGCGGCATCCCGCAACCCGTCGCCCATGAAGTTGAACATCAGCACCGTCACAATCACGAACGCAATCGGCCAAAGCAGCCACGGGTAGTACACGATGGCTTGCGCGTTCTGCGCATCTTGAAGCAGCACGCCCCAGCTAACGGTCGGTGGCCGCAATCCCAAACGCAGGAAACTCAACGACGTCTCCGCCATCACCATCCCCGGAATGGCCAATGTTACGCTGACAATCAGGTGACTCAGAAATCCGGGAATGAGGTGCCGCATGAGGATGGAGAATTCTTTCACCCCTGCCACCTGGGCCGCCATGGCATAGTCTTCCTCGCGCAACGATAGAATCTTTCCGCGTACCACGCGGGCCAGGCCCGTCCACCCGATGAGTGCGAGGATGAGCGTCATGCAGAAATACACGCGCACCTGCGACCAGGTCGCCGGCATGGCGGCCGACAAGGCCAGCCACAAAGGAATCGAAGGGAATGACCGCAGAATCTCGATGATGCGCTGGATGAAAACATCCAGCCTGCCGCCGTAGTACCCCGAAATGCCACCGATCACCACGCCCAACACCAGACTCATGAACACGCCCACCAGGCCGATGGATAACGAAATCCGGCTTCCGTACAGAATTCGGCTGAACAGATCGCGGCCCAGGATGTCGGCGCCCATCAGGTAGAGCAATGTGTCCGGGTCGCGTTCCTGCTTGATGGTGGCCAACTGCGGATTCGGGGTCAGGTCAAGGCCCTTCGCCGCATCCGGGTCGGTGGGCG
Organism: bacterium; assembly: GCA_024231375.1. The sequence goes on from JAAEQP010001080.1 coordinate 1,763, forward strand.
TCTTGTTCAGCGCCGCCTCCCGGTCCAGGCCGATGAAATGGCGATCCATGGGGATGAGCGCCCACAGTTTGTAGGGGTCGCCTTTCACGAAGAAGGAGATAGGGATCCGGCGCGTCCGGTCGCTCACATACACCCGCCGGAGCGTGTCGGGGTCCACTTGCTGCACCTGGGGGTACACGAAGGGCCAGTGCATCGACCCTTCATGAAACAGATGGACCCGTTGCGGGGGCGCGAAACTATGGCCCGCGGACCGCAGACTCGGGTTGTGAGGGGCCAGAAACTCGCAGAACACGGCCACCAGGTACAACAGCACCAGCACCATGGCGCTCGCCACCGCCAGCCGGTGATCGAGGAACTTCCACCACATGAGGCGCCACTGCGACGCCATGAACAGTTGCTCGTCCGCGGTCGCCCCCTTCGCCGCCTCGGCGCGCGTGTTCTTCTCTTCGGTCTTATCGGTTTTCATCGTCTACTTCCCCTCGAACCGGATGCGCGGGTCGACCCACGCCAGCAGAATGTCGGAAATCAACGTGCCGATGACCGTCAACAGGCTCAACATCATGACGCACGTCCCGGCCAGATACATGTCCTGTTCCATGAGTGCTCGCAGCATCAGGGGACCCAGCGTCGGCAAGCTCAACACCATCGATACGATGACACCGCCCGATACCAATGCCGGCAGCATCCAGCCGATAGTGCTGACCATGGGGTTGATCGCCACCCGGACCGGATACTTCACCAGGAGGCGCCATTCCGAAAGGCCCTTTGATCGCGCCGTCACCACGTAGGGCATCTCCAACTGGTCGAGAAGATTCGCGCGCATGGTGCGGATCATGCCAGCCGTGCCCGAAACCCCCAGAATCACCAGGGGCACCCACATGTGCTTGGCCAAGTCCACGATGCGTGCCCACGACCAGGGCGCCGTCACGTACTCGTCCGAGAACAGGCCGCCAATGCTGATATCGAAGTACTCGAGCGACACGTACATCAACAGGAGCGCCAGCGTGAACTGGGGAGTGGCCATGCCGATGAATCCAAAGAACGTGAATACGTAGTCCGACAGCTTGTACTGGTGTGTGGCCGAATAGATGCCGATGGGGATGGCCACGATCCACACCAGAACGATGCTGCACAGCGAGATGGCCACCGACAATCCGAGCCGTTCCCAGATGAGTTCCGTAACGGGCTTGTTCTCCGCAAACGACTGACCGAAATCGCCGCGCACCACGCCGCCGATCCACATGAAATACTGCACGGGCAAGGGTTTGTCCAAGCCATACCGTTGCCGCAACGAGGCGACCTCGGCCTCGTTGATGTCTTCGCCGGTCTGCTGGAGGTTGGCGATGTAGGTGGTCAGGTAATCGCCTGGCGGGAGCTGGATGATCGTGAACGTGATGACCGATATCACGAGCAACGTCGGGATCATCAACAGGACCCGTCGTATGATGAAGGTCAACATTCCATCACCTTTTCAACCATGATTCTCACAAGACGTGGCCTCATTCCTCGCCATCCTTCGGTCGGCTGTCCGCACCTTCCATGTAGAACTGCTCGATTCCAATGTACCCCGGGGCCATGATGCGGTAATCGTGGATGATCGATTCCGGCACGTTCCGGAAGTTGTTCTTCACGATAGTCAGCAGGTCCTGTCGGCAGATGCCGATGGTGTAGCACTCTTCGGCCCATTGGCCCAGGATCTTCCGGGCGTACATCGTCTTCTGCTGTTCCGCGTCCGGGCCATGTACCGAACAGAGCGCATTGTACCAGTCGACCAGCCGCTGGAACGACGGTGGCGGTTGCACACCCATCGTGTCCTTTCCGTTCGAGGCCACGTACCGCCCGTAGAGAGGGCAGAAGTAGCTGCTCGACCGCCACGGCACATACCAGACCGGGTCCGACACCCAATGGAGGCCCGACGTCGAATAGGCCCAGAAATCGCTGTTCCCGTTGCATACCTGGAGCCGGCTCAGGGTCACGGCATCCTGTTTCACCACGAAGTCCAGTCCCACCTCGCGGAAATACTCGCTTACCAGTTGCCACAGTTCCGAACTCGTGCCCGATTCCGACGGAAATACGTTGAGCATCTGGCGGAAGGGGGATCCGTCCGGTAAGGTGCGCATGCCGTTCGGGCCGCGGGGGAGGCCGACTCGATCCAAGAGTTCATTCGCCCGGACCGGGTCGTATCCCAGGTAATCCCTGTCGTATTCCGGCAAGTAGTAGGGGTCATAAGGCGACGCCACCCCGCGCGACGGGACGGCCATGTTCGAAAAGAGCAGGAAGATCAGCTCTTCGCGGTTGATGGCCAGCGATAAAGCGATGCGGAAGTCCCGGTTCGTCAGGATCTCCTTCATGACGGGATCTTTGCTGCACTGGTTGAGATACAGGACCACCGTGCCGGGCTGGGCATCGCGGATCACCCGGAATTCGCCCTTCTTGCGGCCCTCCATGAAGAGCGGATAACTCGTCGCATCGATGCGCCGGGCCTGGAAGTCCACCTCGCCCGACATGGCCTTCATCGTCACCACTTCGCTGTTCTGCACGTCGCGGAAGGCGATTTCATCGATGTAGGGCAGTTGGTTGCCCTCCGGGTCCACCTTCCAGTAGTAGGGGTTGCGCACGGCGACCATCCGCGGCGCCGGCGGCGGCACGCTCAGTACAAAGGGCCGGTGCGACGGGCATTCGGGGTTCTCGTTCTGATTCGCCTTCAGATGGAACAGCTTGGACCAGTGATCGAATCCGCGTTCACGCGCCTGCTCCAGCAGTTCCTCTTCGTCCCGGTACGCCGCATGGAACTGGGACATGTAGTGCTTCGGCATGGCCATCGTCGTGCTGTAAAAGGCCAGGATCTCGAGGAATATGCTGTAGGGCGTGCTGAATCGGAACTCCAGGGTATGGGCGTCCGGGGCGTTGAACGCTGCCGGTTCTCCCGCCGTCTTCAGCCACGACGGCCAGACCGGGCACAGGTCCTTCGAGCTGTAGAAGTCGTCGAAGGTGAACGCGTAGTCCTCCGACGTCAGGGGGGCGCCGTCCGACCAGCGCAGTCCCTTCCGAAGATGGAACGTGTAGGTCTTCCCCTCGTCCGACACCTCCCACGACTCGGCCAGACCCGGCACAATCTGCTTACCCGTGCGGTCCCATCGCACAAGCGGCTCGTAGCCCATGCGCGAGGTCAGCATCAGGTCGCGGCCGCCCATCGACAGTCTGCGCCACGTGCCGCCGTAGGTGCCGATTTCTTCGACCGGCTCCACCACCAGCGGATTCTCCGGCAGGCGATCTTCGACTGGCGGCAGTTCGTCCGCGGCGACCCGTTCAGCCAGGATAGGGGCCTCTTGATAGGCGCTTGCCGTCGCACACAGGACCACGCCAACGGCAATGATGGCGCCGCGCATCAAACGACATGTCAATCTCTCGGGCAAAGCAGTCCCTTTTCGATCATTCCGTGAACCGTGACCCCGCGAAGTTCGTTTCGGAAGGAGGCACAGTATGTCGTCTTTTCCGACCAAACGTCAAATCCGGTCACTCCCCATCCACGATGTAGAACTGCTCGATCCCAATGTACCCCGGCGTGAACAGACGCCAGTCGTGGATAATCCTATCCGGCACGTTCCTGAACTTGTCCGCCACGATGGTCAGCAGCTCCTGGCGGCAGATTCCGATGACATAGCATTCGTCCGCCCAGCGCCCCAGTATTTGGCGGCCCAACTCCAGTTTTCGCGGCGGAATGGGCCCCGAGCCATCGTCCACAATCATGTCCATTTCCGCATACCAGTCCAGCATTTCCTGCCACTCTGGGGCGGGTGGCACGCCCATTTCGTCCTTGCCGTCCGACGCCACGTACCGTCCGTACAGCGGCGCGAAATAGCTGCTGGCCTGGAAGGGAAGATGCCATTTGGGGTCCATCACCCAGAGCATCCCCGGCTGCTGGTAGGCCCAGAAATCGCTGTTCCCGTTGCAGATCTGGATGACGCTGAGGTTCACGGAGTCCAGTTTAATGATGAAATCCAGGCCCACCTCGCGGAAATACTCCGCCACCAGTTGCCACAACTCCGTGCTCGTGCCCGCTTCGGACGGATACACGTACAGCATCTGACGGAACGGTTCCCCGCTTGGCAGTCGACGCATCCCGTTCGCGCCCCGCTTCATGCCGATGCCGTCCAGCAAGGCGCTGGCACGGGCCGGGTCGTAGCTCAAGTACTTCTCATCGTATGCCGGAAGGTAATACGGATCGTCGGGGCAGACCACGCCGCGCGAGGCTTTGGCCATCTGCGAGTAGAGCAGGAAGATCAGTTCGTCGCGGTTGATGGCCAGCGACAAGGCGATACGGAAGTCCCGGTTCTGGAGCAGTTCGCGCAGTTCCGGGTCCTTGCTGCATTGGTTGATGTAGAGGCATACCGTGTCCGGGGCGATGTCGCGCATTACGCGATACCCCCGCGCCTCCGCGTTCTGCATGAACAGGGGATAGGCGGACGCGTCGATGCGGCGCGCCTGGAAGTCCACTTCGCCCGACATGGCCTTCATCGTCACCACTTCGTTGTTCTGCACGTCCGTAAAGGCGATTTCGTCGATGTAGGGAAGTTGATTCCCGGCCGTGTCCACTTTCCAGTAGTAGGGATTGCGGACCGCCACCATCCGGCTCGAAGGGGGCGGGGTCTTAATCTTGAAGGGACGCCAGGTCGGCATGTCCGGGTTCCGGTTCAGGTCCGCCCGGTCCCAAAACAGCTTGCGCACCTGGTCGAAACCCCGCTCATCCAGCATGGCCTGCAACGTGTCCGGGTCGGCGTAGGTCGGATGAAATTGCGACAAATAGTGCTTCGGCAAGGGCATGTAGTTGCCCTGGTAGGCCATCTTTCCCAGAAACGTCCCGTAGGGCGCCTTGAACCGGAACACCACCGTGCAGTCGTCCGGCGCCGACACGTCCGCGTTCTCTCCGCCCAGCTTCAGCCACTGGGGCCACGTCGTGGAGAGTTCCTTCTCATCCAACACGTCCTTGAAGTGAAACATGAAGTCCGCCGACGTGAGCGGGGCGCCATCGGACCACCGCAATCCCCGGCGCAGGTGAAACACGAAGGTACGGCCGTCGTCGAGGATCTCCCACCTCTCGGCGAGTCCCGGTTCGACGCCTTGCCCGTCGCGGGTCCAATGGACCAGCGGATCGTAGCCCATGCGTGAGTTCATCTGGATATCGCGGCTGCCCAACGACAGACGCCGCCACGTGCCGCCGTAAGTGCCGATGGATTCGACGGGCTCTACGACGAGCGGATTCTCGGGAAGGCGCTCTTCCACAGGTGGCAATGTGCCCGCCGCCACCTGCTCCGCAAGCATGGGCGATTCCTGGTACGCGCCCGCTGCCGACACCACACACAGTGCCAGCGCCGCAAGGCATCCCACCCGGAGCACGCTCCGAAGCCTCGTCTGAATCACAATGGTTGCGTCAGTCATACGTCTCGCCTGTCTGGTAGAACGGGCAGATGCCGCCCCTTGAATCGCACCGGGAAGAACCGAAGCGCGGGAACCCACCCGGCACCGGGGCGTCCCGTCATACTCCCCCTGCGCCCAATTGAATGGACAACCCCTCTCGCGCCATCACGCTTCCGGGAAATTCCTGCACCAATGCCTCGCCAATGTCGTCGAGGAAATCGTCGTCATGCAACGGATCGTGATGGAAGATCACGAGTTGCCGGACTCCCGCGGCCTTGGCCATCTTCACGGCTTCCTGCCACGTGGAATGCCCCCATCCCACCTTGCTCGACTCAGTGGAATGGTACTCATCGTCCGTGTACGTGCCGTCGTAGACCACCACGTCCGCGTTCCGCGCCAACCGCAACACATTCTCGTCCAGCCGGTCGGGGTAGTGTTCGGTGTCCGTGATGTAGGCGGCTGCGTGGCCGTTGAAGTTCACTCGGTATCCCGCCGCGCCGCCGGGATGATTCAACGGCGCGCTTTCCACAACCACGGCGTCGTCAATCGTCACCGTTTCGCCCACTTCCAACGGTACAAAGTGGAGGGAAGCGTTCATCTCGCGCAAGGGGACCGGGAAATGGGGGTCCCGCATCTGGTGGCTCAGCGACTGCTGCAACGTCACTTCCGCCGTCGACGGGTCATGGATATGGAACGTGTTACCTTCCACAAATGCCGGCTGGAAGAAGGGAAATCCCTGGATGTGGTCCCAATGGGTGTGGGTGAAGAACATGTGCGCCTCCACCGGCCCTTTCCGCGCCAAGTGGTTGCCCAGTACCCGCATCCCGGTGCCCCCGTCGAAGATGAGACGGCGCCCGCCGACCATCATCTCGACGCACGGCGTGTTGCCGCCGTGGCGTACCGTTCCGGATCCGGGGCAAGCAATGCTTCCGCGCACGCCCCAGAAATGCACCGTGAACTGGTTCGGCATCGTCTGCATCGTCCTCTTGGTCCGCACGCGGCGGACCGTTCACTATCCTTCGAACAACGGCCCCAGCCGGTCGTGGGCTTCCCGCAACATCTTGGCGGTCGACTCCCAGTCGAGGCACGGGTCCGTGATGCTCAATCCGTACTCCGGCACGGCCCCGTTCTTGGGCACCTCCTGCCGTCCACCCTCCAGATTACTTTCTATCATCACCCCGATCAATGATTGCGTGCCGTCCAACCGCTGCTGAATCACGTGCCGCAGCACCTTTCCCTGGCGTTCCGGCCGTTTGCCGCAATTCTCGTGGCTGCAATCCACCAGGATCAAGGGGGTTAAGCCCGCTTCTTCCAGGGCCTCCTCGGCTTCCGACACGCTCACGACATCGTAATTCGGTCGTCCGCCGCCTCCGCGTAAGATGATGTGACCCCATGGGTTACCGCGTGTCTCCAGAACGCACGTCTGCCCTTCGCCGTCGATGCCCAGAAAATGGTGAGGATGGCACGCCGAAAGTAGGGCGTTGATCGCCGACGTCAGGTTGCCGTCCGTGCCGTTCTTGAATCCCACGGGCATGGAAAGGCCGCTCGCCATCTCCCGGTGGGTCTGGGATTCCGTGGTCCGCGCGCCGATGGAGGCCGTGGTGATGAGGTCGGCGATATACTGCGGCACGATGGGCTCCAGCATTTCTGTTGCGGCTGGCAGGCCCATCTCGGCGATCGCCATGAGGATTTCGCGGGCTTTGTGGAGTCCGGCGTTCAGATCGTAGCTACCATCCAGGTAGGGGTCATTGATCAACCCTTTCCACCCGGTCGTGGTACGCGGCTTCTCGAAATACGTGCGCATCACCACAAAGAGCCGGTCGCCGATTTCCTCGCTCAACGCCTTCAACCGTGCCGCATAGTCCAGCGCCGCCTTCGAATCGTGGATCGAACACGGCCCAACCACCGCCAGAAACCGCGGATCCTCGCGGTTCAGGATTCTATGCACCACCTCGCGGCCCGAAACCACCGTCTCGCGCGCCGCCTCCGTAATCGGCAACGACTGCTTGATCACCCTCGGCGTGACCAACGCCTTCACCGACCCAACATTGATGTTCTCTAAGCGTTCCACTGTATCTCTCAGAATCCAATCGGACCCGGTTTTCGCCCACTACCCGAAAGGCCCCATTAAACCAAGATCGCGGCGCGATCTTCAAGGGAACCACGGAAATTGGTCGACCAAGAGAGGGGGATGTGGAGATTGATGGAGATTAGGGGACAGGGACAGACCCGAAGCCTGTTCCGACCGGTTGGCAGGATGGGCCGGATGGGATGGTCCCGCGAGTCCCGGAGGGACGGCCCGAAGATAGCCCAGGATGGAGCGAAGCGGAATCCAGGGTTCCCGGCGGCACAAGAGAAGTCCCGTAGGGACGACGGAACCCTTCGGGCCTCCATCGGTCGTGGGACGCGGCGCGCAGGCTTGCTCACGCTTAGGAGTTCTTCTGTGCCATTGACATAGAGAGTACTTGACAGGATCGATATCCTTTGGTAGTTTGAATATGTTGGTAGTAGTAGGGGGAAGGGGCTTCTTCCACTCCTCGGGGGGAGACGGGACGCGGTCGGTCCACCTTCACTTCCGCACGCTCGATCCGGACAGCAGTACCTTGTGGCGTCTCTTAACGGGAGGAATGCAAGATGTACGACCGGCGATTCGGTTTTCACCCCATTCTCAGGTTCCTGGCGTTGTTCACGGTTCTCACCTTCTTTCCCACGGCCGCGGGTGCTGGCAATCTGGTCTTGGCGGCCGCCAAGGGCGAGCAGGTGGCCAAGCGGAACGTTGCCCCGGATGAGAAGGTGCACTTCCATGCGCCTGGACGGGCGGTCGAGA
>JAAEQP010001081.1 GCA_024231375.1 bacterium
CCCCGAGCAACGCGAAGCACTGTACGCTGACTACGCACGAATGACGGACGAAGCCCTCAAGTGGATCGACACATCCTGTCTGTGGCTCATCAATGCCACCGATGAAGAAGAGGACCGCTACGCGAAGGCTTCCAGCGGACAGCTGCAAGGCATTTTCACCGGATACGGCGGCGCACCGGAGATGGCGTGTGCGCGCATCGCGCCGAACAATGTCGTGGCCTTTCGTTCGGCAACGAGCGAGTTCAACAGCACGTCTGAGAAAAAGATCGAGGTAATGGTGAACGAAATCCGGAAAGCGGCGGGAGATACGCGCCCGGCCTTCATCGAGGCGTGGGTGCTGAACTGGGCCTGGCGCATGGATATGCTCAAAGAAGTCGAACGCCGCCTGGGTTCGGATTTCGTCTGTGTGCGTCCCGACGTGCTTGTGCAGTTGCGGCAGCAACAGGCGGAGTAGGATTAGGAGCCCCGATAGGGTATAAGGTCGCGCATGAGCAGACAACCTCGACAACCCGGGAGAATCGTGATGCGAACAAGAACAGCACTTGCGATGGGGCTCACAGTAGCCGTACTCAGTTTTCTTGCCGCCGCCGACACGGCATGGGCGGCCGAGGGCACTGCCCCACCCGTGCCACCCACGACGCTTTGGACGACGTGCGTGGCGGACTTCGACGCCAGGGGCGACGGGGAGACGGACGACACGGCGGCATTCCAGGCAGCGCTCAATGCGGCGGCCGAGAAAGGCGGCATTGTGTTTGCCCCGGCAGGCACGTACCGCATCGACGGGAACCTCGATGTTCCCCAAGGCGTTGTCTTGCGCGGCGTCTGGGAAGCGCCGCACCATACGGATATCGGCAAGGGAACGGTCCTGTACGCCACGGGAAACAAAGGCAAGGAGGATGGGCCGCCGTTCATCATGCTGCATCAAAGCAGCGGCGTGCGGGGATTGACCATCTTCTATCCCGACCAGGTCGTGACCGACATCCAGCCGTACCCGTGGTGTATCCAGGGCCAAGGCATGCATGGTTCAGTGCGCGACGTGACCCTCGTCAATCCGTACAAGGGCATCGACTTCGGAACGCATCCGAATGAGCTGCACCTCGTTGAAAATGTTTTCGGCCAGCCGCTGCGCCTCGGCGTCTTCGTCGATCAGACCACCGACATCGGGCGCCTTCAGAATGTGCATTTCAATCCCCACGCCTGGGTGCGCGCGGCCCATTCCTCGGCTGGGTTCGACCCCAAGATCCTCTTCGCGTACCTTGAGGAACACTTCGTGGGATTCCTCATCGGCAAGACGGACTGGGAGTACATGCGTGACTGTTTCTGCATTTTCCCGAAGATCGGCTATCACTTCGTGAATGCCGGCCACGGCACCGGCAACGTGGTGTTGACCCAGTGCGGCGCCGACATCTGCCCCATTTCAGTCCAGGTGGACGCGTGCCAGGCGCATTCCGGCATCGCGTTCAC
>JAAEQP010001082.1 GCA_024231375.1 bacterium
AGATCGTTGGGCCATCCCAGCGCGACGTTAACCAAACGCCACTTCCGAGACCCATGCCACGCTTCAATGCAGTAGTGACACCCCTTGGAATTACGGGAAGGTCGCTTTGGCGAGGTGCAGCAATTGCCTTGTTGGTGACCCTTGCAGGCTGTAGCAACGCCGTGCTGTTGTCGCCGGCTGGCGACATGGCGGTGCGACAGCGGGACTTGATCATCATCGCGGAGCTAAAGTCGAAAGTGGTGTACGGGGGAGTTGAGGCGGGAAGTTGAAGGCGGTGGAGGTTTCAGCTGAGAATCTGATTGTCGAAGTCGGAAACCAGCAAAAAATCAAACCATCCACCATGAGCAAGGATACGGAAAAAGCAGTCGTCGGTCTATCGGGAGTCGGGCTTGGACTTGACGAATTGGTTCGTCACGGGGCGCGGCAAGTGATTCAACAAGCGATCGAAGCGGAGTTGGCGGAGCTGATGGAGCGGTTCGCGAACGTCAAGACGTTACACGGGCAACGCGCCGTGGTGCGCAACGGCTACTTGCCGGAACGCGAGGTGTTGACGGCCGCCGGGCCGATTGCGGTGAAGGTGCCGAAGGTACGTGATCGATCGGGATCGGGCGTGAAGTTCAATTCGACGATCGTGCCGCCGTACGTGAGGAAGTCGCCTCGTGTGAGCGCAGCGCTGCCGTGGCTGTATCTTAAGGGCATCTCGACGGGCGACATGGGCGAAGCGTTGAGCGTGCTGCTGGGCGATGACGCCAAGGGCCTGTCGGCCAACGTGGTGAGCCGGCTTAAGGCGCAATGGGCCGACGAGCATGTGGCCTGGAGCCGGCGTGACATGTCCGGGTCGCACTACGTTTATTGGTGGGTCGACGGCATTCACACGGGGCTGCGCAGCGAGAACTCCGACGGACAATGCTTGCTGGTCATCATCGGCGTGAAACCGGACGGAAGCAAAGAACGTGTGGCGATCGGCGATGGTTATCGCGAGACGAAAGCGTCGTGGCTGGAGCTGCTGCTCGACCTGAAAAAGCGCGGTCTAAAGGCGGGGCCACGGCTGGCGGTCGGCGACGGCGCAATGGGCTTCTGGGCGGCGCTGGAAGAGGTGTTTCCGACCACACGTGGCCAGCGCTGCTGGTTTCATAAAATGGGAAACGTCATGAACGCGCTGCCCAAGTCGCAACAGGCACGCGCGAAGGCCGACATGCAATCGATCTGGATGGCCGCGACGCGCGCCGACGCGCACGCCGCGTTCGATCGTTTCGTATCGATCTATGCGGCCAGATATCCGAAGGCGACCGAGACATTGAAGAAGGACCGGGAGAGCTTGCTCGCGTTTTACGAATTCCCTGCCGAGCACTGGCAGCATCTGCGCACGACCAACGCGATTGAATCGACGTTCGCGACGGTGCGCCACCGTACGACGCGCACGCGTAACTGCGTATCGCGACCAACCTTCCTCGGACTGGCATTCAAGCTGATCGAGGAAGCCGAGAAAACCTGGCGCCGTATCAACGGCCCCGAAAAGATCAAGCTGTTGCTCGAAGGAGTTGCCTTCAAGGACGGCGAACCGGTGCAAGACGATCGACCGGCTCAGCAGAAAATCGCCGCTTGAAATCGACCGCCATCAAATTGTTCATACACCACTCTTGACGTTAGCTCGCGTCGCCATCGGCGTCCCCTGTGACAACGCAGACCAACTGGTGGCCACTCGGTATTTCCCTCATCGCCGCATCAGCGGCCGAAGCGGTCTACTGGTTCCACAACGGCAATCATTGGTCGGTCGTCATTCTGGCGCTTGTAGCGGTCTTGACGGGAGGCCTGTCCACCTACAAGAAGGGCTGGATCGCGCTCAAGAACCGTAACCTCAACATGAACGCCCTGATGTCG
>JAAEQP010001083.1 GCA_024231375.1 bacterium
GCGGTATCGGACCCCAGAGCGCGATCGGCAGAATGGAAAGCCCTCTCGGAGCGTCTCAAGAACCTCGCAGCGGAACGCCAGACGCCCTCGAGCAGCGCCAATCCATTGCTGCGAGGCCAAACCGAAATACGATCTTCGAAGGACAAGGATCGCCTAGCGGATTTGCGAAAATCCTCAGCAAACCGGGCCGGCATGACGCCGCTCGCGAAGAGCCTCTCGCCACCGCGAGCCAAAGCACGTCCAAACAACAACACCGCTTCGCCGAAGCACCAGCCCGGGCCGTCCATTACTCCCAGCGTGCCTCCCCAACGGAAGAGTCATCCACCGCACAGCGGCACGGCTCGCCCTGACGTCACGCCCTATCACAGCATCTTCAAGCCTCTCGGCGACCCGTCTGCACACGGCAAATCCGGTAGCCGTTCGTCCCAGCATCGTGGTAGTTCTCCGCACATCGGGTCATACCACGGAGGTGTGGATCATCGCGGCCACGGTCACGGCACGCCGCGCCACGATTACCGGATGCACGGCACGCTCGATCGTCACTCGCGATACCCGGGCCACTACTCCTACGGTCGCTACGGTTACGGCTACCGCGGCTCGTCCTTCAATGTCTACTTCGGTTCGCCTCTCTACAATTCCAACCGCTACGACGATGGCGTTCTCTACGACAATATGCTGCCCTACTA
>JAAEQP010001084.1 GCA_024231375.1 bacterium
ACACTCATCCAACGCGTCCAAGTCCCAACCTTCAGGGAAAAAACCTTCCAGAAGGGAGTCCTTAATCGTGCTCATCAGGTTAATGGCCATAACGTCTTCCTCCCGTGCATTCAAACCTTTGCCGCATACTAACGCAGGTCCGCGTCCATTTCCAACGCTGCGGCTGCCCTTGCCCGGACCGCCGGTCGTGAGGTACGATCAGCGGACACGAATGGGAGGAGCACGATGAAAGCAGTTGTCATGGCAGCGGGAAAGTCCACCCGCACCTATCCCCTGACCCTGACCCGGCCCAAACCCCTGCTGACGGTGGCCAACCGGACCATTCTCGAACATCAGATCGACGCCCTCCGCAACGTGGCCGACGCCATCGTGTTGGTGGTGAACTACAAACGCGAGATGATCGAGGAGCGGTTCGGAACGGAATACGAGGGCATGCCCATCGAATACGTGTTCCAACCCGAGGCCCTGGGCACCGGGCACGCCGTGCTCCAATGCGCGGACGTCATCGACGAGCCGTTCCTTGCCATGAACGGTGACGACCTGTACGACCCCCGCGACCTGGAAGCCCTGGCGAAGGAAGAGCAGGCGGCCCTGGTGCGGCACGTGCCCGACCCGCGGCTCTACGGCATCTATGAAGTGACCGACGGCAACCGCGCGGTCCGTATCGTCGAGAAGCCGACGGACATCTTCTCGGACCTGGCAAACGTGGGCGCCTACAAGTTCACGCCCGAGGTGTTTGACGTGCTGGCGAAGACCGGCAAGTCCGAACGGGGCGAGATCGAGATCACCAGTGCCGTGCAGACCCTCGCCGAGACCGGCGACTTCCGTGTCGTCGAAATGCAGGGGTACTGGCTGCCCATCGGCTACGCCTGGCATCTGCTCGACGCCAACGAGTATTTCCTGAACCATTTCCTGCCCCAGGAGATCCACGGCGAAGTGAGTCCGGCCGCCCATATCAACGGACCTGTCTACATCGGCGCCGGTACCGTGGTGCAGCCGGGCGTGGTCATCAATGGCCCGGCATGCATTGGTGAGAACGCGTCGCTTGGCCCCAACTGCTGGATTCGTCCCTGCACGACAGTTGGCAACGGATGCCGCGTGGGCCACGGGTGCGAGGTGAAGAATTCCATTCTCATGGACGGGTCGGCAGTGCCTCACTTGAGTTACGTGGGCGATACGGTCATTGGCGAGAACTCGAATCTCGGTGCGGGCACCACTACCGCCAACTTCCGGCACGATGCCGGCAATATCCGAACAGAGATGAAGGGCGAACTCATCGATTCGGGACGGCGCAAGTTCGGCGCCATCATCGCCGACGACGTGCATACCGGCATCAACACCAGCATCTACCCCGGCCGCAAACTCTGGCCCCATACCAGCACGCGGCCGGGCGAGCATGTTCAGCGCGACATCACCGGCGACGACGCCGAGTAGACGAAACACAAGCAGCAGTTACGCAACCGGACGGCGTGTTCGGCGTGGGTGCGCCGCCCAATCGGGGAGGTGGTGAAACGTGTTTGCTGAAAAGAGACCCGTTCTCATCGTGGACGATGAGGAGGACATCAGGGTATTCGTCAGATCCATCCTGGAAGCGGCCCATTGGGACGTGATTGAGGCTGAGAACGGACAGGAAGCGCTCGACCTGGCCGAGAGCGAGTCGCCTACGTTTATCGTGATGGACGTGATGATGCCCGTGATGGATGGCTTCGACACGTTCAAACGCCTACGCGAGGGCGTCACCACCTCGACTATCCCGGTGATCATGCTGACCGGCGTCAACGACTACGAGGAGGCCATGAAGCACGACGCCGAGACCATGGAGGCCGACCTTGGCGTGCCGAGGCCCGAAGGATTCGTCGAAAAACCCGTCGATCCTGATTTCCTCCTCGTTACCATCCAGGGAATCGTGGGCTGATGGCCGTCTTTGAACTTGAGTTCACGAAGTCGGATAGCGCGACCGTACGCCGGTACCCTGTCGACAAAGAGGTATCCGTCATCGGCCGGTCCACAGCGGCCGACATCACGCTGCCCAGCAAGACCGTGTCGCGGCAGCATGCCCGTGTGCTCGTCGAAACTGACACGTTGATTATCGAAGATCTCGGCGCGCGCAACGGTGTCCTTGTCAACGGCGAGCCGACCCCTCGGGCGGTGTTGCGTCCGAACGATTGCGTTCAGATTGGGGCCTATACGTGTGCCGTACGCCGCTCCGACTCCAAGCACGACACCAGCGCGCTGATCTCGTACGACGAAGCCACGGCCCTGTACAAGGACATGACGTCCCTCGCCGACTCGGACCGGTTGCCCACGCTCTACAAAGCGGCGCAGTTGCTAGGCACGGTGTTCGACATCGACGAGTTGCTCGCCCAAATCCTCGACCTCATATTTCACGCGGTCCCGGCCCAGCGCGGTTATGTGCTGCTTATGTCGAAGACCACCCGCGAGCCGGAGGTCCGGGCCGAGTTGCCCGAGGAGTTCAGCGGCGAAGAGCGGCCCATCAGCCGCACCCTGCTGGACGAGGTGCTCAAGAATCAGAGCGCGCTCTTGACCTTCGATGCGCAAGCCGACACCCGTTTCGCGGGGTCCGACAGCGTGGAGCGTTTCTCCATCCATGCGGCCATGTGCGTACCCTTGTGCGGCCGGCTCGATCTTATCGGCGCCATCTACGTAGACGGCGGACCCGAGACCAGTCTATTCACCAACGAAGACCTCGAACTGCTCAGCGCCATTGGCCGGGTGGTGGGAATCGCGGTGGAGAACGCGGACCTCTACCAGGAAAACTTGCGCAAGGAACGGCTGTCCACTATTGGCCTGACCATGGCCAATGTCAGCCATTCGGTGAAGAACATTCTCACCGGCATCCGGGGAGGCGAGTCGCTCATCAACAAAGCCATCGAAACGCGTGACTGGGCGCCCATCGACGTGGGTTGGCCCATTTTGACCCGGTCCATCGAGCGCATCGAAACGCTGTTGCTGAATCTGTTGACGCTGTCCAAGGACCGCAAGCCCCAGCGTACCGCCACGTCGCTCGAGGATTTGGTGGAGGAAGTGCTCCAGACCGCGCAGCCCTTCGCCACACGCGGTGGCATCACACTGGAGTTTGAACGAGGCGACGTGCCCGCTGCCAACGTTGACGGTCGCGCCATTTTCCGCGTCATGTTGAACCTGGTGCTCAACGGAATCGACGCGTGCAAGAAGAAGGGCATCGTCACGGTGGCATGCACTCTGGACAGCGACGCCCATATCATTGAAGTGAACGACACGGGCCGCGGCATCAAACCCGGGGATATGCCGACGCTCTTCGACCTGTTCAAGAGTTCCAAGGGATCGACGGGAACAGGTCTGGGGCTGGCCAGCAGTCACAAAGTGGTGAAAGAACACGGAGGCGATCTCAAGGTGCATAGCGTCGTGGGCAAAGGGTCCACGTTCATCGTTCGCCTTCCTATCGTCCGGTGAATACGCCGCCCATATGTCGACACGCAGGAGAGGGGACCGACCTATGACATCACGCGAACGAATCCAGGCCGTCTTGACGCGCAAAGAACCCGACCGCGTCCCAATCGATTGTGGCGGCACCGAGGTGACGGGACTCCACGGCATCGCCTACAACCGGTTGAAGGCGCACCTCGGCATGGAAGACGGCGACACCCGGCTTTTCCACATCTATATGCAGCTCGCCGCTGTGGAGGAGCCTGTCCGGCAGCGGTTCTCGGCCGATGTGGTCCGCCTGTCCTTCGAGGCCACGCAATGGAAACCCTCCCAACTGGCCGACGGATCACCGTGTCTCGTGCCCGAGGCCTGGAGTCCGGTGAAGCTCGACGACGGGTCCGAGGCGCTCCTGGGCATGGACGGCAACCCGCTCATCAAACGACTTCCCGACGCCCCGTGGTATTCGCCGGCGGGTCCGATCTGCCCTTTGATTCAACAGCCCGAAGACATTGAACAGTACGGCGCTCTGTTGCGGATGCTGGACCGGTCGCCCTGGTTCGACGAGACACTGGACCATCTGGTCGCCCGCGCCAAGACCATCCGGGAGACGACCGACTACGCCATTGCCGGCGTGTTCGGTGGCCACATCTTCGCGCAGGCCCAACTCATCCGCGGAATGGACAATTTCATGTGCGACCTCCTCGCCAACGAAACGCTTGCCCGCGCGCTAATGGACACGCTCGCCGAGCATCACATGAAGGACTTCGAGCAGTACATCGAAGCGCTCGGGCCGTACCTGGACGTCATCTGCATCGCCGACGATCTCGGGTCGCAGACAGGGCCCCAGCTCGATCCCGCCCTGTTCCGGAGCGTCGTGAAACCGTACATGAGCAAGCTGTACGGACTTATGAAGAGCAAGATGGGCGACATCAAGCTGTTCCTCCATTCGTGCGGGTCGGTATACGATCTCATTCCCGATCTCATCGAGATGGGCGTGGATGTGCTGAACCCGGTGCAGGTGTCAGCGGCCAACATGGACAGCGCCAAGCTCAAGGCCGAATTCGGCAACGACATCATCTTCTGGGGCGGCGGATGCGACACGCAGACGGCACTTCCTCTCGGCACGACGCAGGAGGTCCGGGAAGAGGTGAAACGCCGCGTTGGCGATTTTGCACCGGGCGGCGGCCATGTGTTCACCCAGATACACAACATCCAGCCCGACGTGCCTCCTGAGAACATCGAAGCCATGTTTGACGCGGCTTTGGAATTCGGGTCGTAGCGCACGCGCGGAAGAACGGGGCACTGAGGGGCGGTTGAGAGCGTCCCATTCTCTCGCGCGTAGCCCCCGAAAAGGCCAGGGACAGACCCGTCTTCGCCCGCCTACGGCGGACTTCGCTGGGGTCAGTCCCGGCGTTTTCGCTCCTTTTCTCGGCGTTCTCTGAAAGTGCT
>JAAEQP010001085.1 GCA_024231375.1 bacterium
CCGCCTGGGTCAAGATGGGGTCCGGTGGACGCCGCACGGTGCGGTGGACGCCGCACGGTGCGGTGGACGCCGCGCGGCAGGACGCGTAAGATACCGGCATGGAGAAGCGGGACGTGAATCTACTGGTAGTGTTGGGGCCGACGGCCTCGGGAAAGACGCGGCTGGGTGTGGATCTGGCGCGTTTGTTCGGGGGCGAGATCGTGTCGGCGGATTCCAGGCAGGTCTATCGCGGTCTCGACATTGGTTCGGGCAAGGATCTCGACGAGTACAGCGAGGGGGGGCCGCCGGTCCCCTACCACCTCATCGACATCGTCTCGTTGGACGAGGAGTTCAACGTGTTTGAATACCAGCGCCGGTTCTTCGAGGTGTTCGAAGGGATCGGTGCGCGGCACGTGTTGCCGGTCCTCGTCGGCGGCACGGGACTCTACATAGAATCCGTGTTGAGCGGGTACCGGATGGTTGAGGTGCCGGAGGATGCAGCCCTCCGCGCGGAGTTGGAACCCCTCTCGCAGGAGGCCCTTGTCGACCGGCTTCTTGGGGTGAAACCGGATGTCCACAACACGACGGACTTCGGCGACCGGGGTCGCCTAGTGCGGGCCATCGAGATCGCGGTCCATTCCCGTGACCGTGAGCCGGAACCAACACCCGAGGTCCGCCCCTTCATTCTTGGCACGCGTTGGCCTCGCGAGACGCTGCGCGCACGAATCCGGCAGCGCTTGGAGGAGCGGCTGGAGGGGGGGATGATTGAGGAGGTCCAGGGTCTTGTCGAGAACGGCGTGCCTTGGGAGAAGTTGGAATTCCTCGGCTTGGAGTACCGGCACGTGGCTGCCTTGCTGCGCGGCGACATCCACAACCGCAACGATTTCGTGCAGAAGCTTGGAAGCGCCATCGGCCAGTTCGCCCGGAGACAGGAATCGTGGTTCCGCCGGATGGAGCGCCGCGGCGCCACGATCCACTGGATCGATCGCGGCGATACGGCTCAAGCCGTTGATGCGGTTGCACGCGGCACGGGCCTTGTGCCTTCCGGCAGGTGACCATGCGCGATCCGGTAGCGAAGTATCTTGCGAAGTTGGCCCTTGCGGAGCGGTGGCCGCTCAGCGTCGGCTCCACGGATGGCCTGCGTCAAGCCGTTGTCATTCCGGTCCTCGACGAGCAGGACTACCTGTCCGCGACCCTCGACTCTCTGGCGCGCAATCCGCGTGACGAACTCGATAGGACGCTGGTCGTCTGCGTCGTGAACAACCGTGCCGACTCGGATCATGAGGAAGCGGCACGTCGCAACCAAGAGACGCTCGCTGACCTGGAGCGGCGTATGGCGGGCGGTTCCGAACCCGGAGCGAACCTACGGCTTGCCGTGGTGGACGCGTCGTCGCCGGGCTGCGAGCTTCCGCCGAGGCAGGGGGTCGGCCTTGCTCGAAAGATCGGGATGGACTGGGCGTGCCGCATCCTTCACGACATTGCATGCCCGCGGGGGTTGATCTTCTCCTTGGACGCCGACACGGCGGTCGAGCCCGATTACCTCAGCGCCGCCCGCGATGGCCTCGAGTGTCTTGGCGCGTCCGCGGGAGTGGTCGACTTCGCCCACCCCCTCGACGGTCCGGAGGATCTGGTGCGTGCTATCGTCTGTTATGAACTGTTCCTTCGCCACTACGTCATCGGTCTGCGTATTGCGCGGTCTCCCTACGCGTTCCATAGTGTGGGCTCCACGATGGTCTGTACAGTCGGGGCTTATGCCGCCGTGTCCGGGATGAATCGTCGTCAAGGGGGAGAGGACTTCTACTTCCTCCAGAAACTTGCCAAGACCTGTGGCGTGGCCCATATCCCCGGCACAACCGTATACCCATCGCCCCGGCCTTCACCGCGCGTACCCTTCGGAACCGGGCCCCGCGTCCGCCGCTTCCTGGACGGGACACACGACGAGTATCGGGGGTATCATCCGGAGAGCTTCCGCGTCGTTGGTGATTGGTTGGGGTGCCTGGAGGCTGCTTGCAACGCGGCCGCCTCGGACATGCTCGGCGCCGCGGGCCGAATCCATCCCGTGCTTCCGGATTTCCTCAGCCAGGAAGGGTTGCCCGCCATCTGGGACCGCCTTCGCCGGAACGCCGCCGACGCAGCCGCTTTTCGGGACCAACTGCACCGTTGGTTCGACGGTCTCAAGACGCTCAAGCTATTCCACGTCCTCCGAGACGAGAGCTACCCGGACCAGGGCCTCTTCGAGGTGATCGACTGGCTTCTTCAAGCCGGTAAGGCCCCCATCCGCGACGAGTTCGACCCAGCCACACTCACAGGCGATCTCGCCGCCCAGATACGCCTTCTGGAGGCCCTCCGGTCCTGGGAGAAAGGCTGACGTCCGGGAGAAGTGAACGCCCCGCGGGCCACGAAAGCGGCCCACGGGGCGGCGTGTCTCAACGTTGTGGTCTGAGACCTAGACCTTCTGATCAAACAGCAGGCCCTGCAGCTTGCGCACATTCGCCACGGTTCTCAGCAACTCCTCAGGAGGAATCTGCTTGATCACCTCGTTACTGGCGTTCACGATCTGCGTGACGACGCGGTCAGTGGCCTCGTCGACCCGCATCCGCGTACCCGCCCGCTGATCGGGCGGCGCCAGTACGCTGGCTTGTGCGGACTGCCGCACTTGTTCCTTCTTAGGCTCTGTACTCGATTCAACGGCTTTCGCCGCAACCTTTGGCGCTGATTTCTGAGCGCCGTCGGGAGGAGCCGGAGCCGCGGACAAGGGAACAAGAGCACGGACCTCCTGCTGTCCTGCCACGCTCTGTATGCCCATCTGTTGCCTCCCTTGTATCCAGGGGATAACCGTTACGGCCGGCACTCCATGGTCCGAACGCTCATTGGATGCCGCGTTCAAACTCCGGCCACACCGTCATCCTGGACCGGCTAACCCAGCAGTGCCAGTGCCGTTTGGGGTACCAGATTGGCCTGGGCCAACACCGACGTACCCGCGCTGATGAGGATCTGATTGCGCGTGAAATCGATGGTTTCCCGAGCGATGTCGGCATCGCGGATAGCGCTTTCCGATGCGGCGGCGTTCTCCTCCTGGATGGCCAAGGTGTTGATGGTGAACTCCAACCGGTTCTGGAACGCGCCCAACGAACTACGCAACTGCGTGACGCTCTTCAGCGCAGTATCGATCAGGCTCAACGCCGACACGGCGCCGCCCACGTTCGACACCTGCACCTTGTTGATCTTCAGGTCGTTCGTTTTGGCGCCTCGTACCGACACGGCCAGAACCTGGCC
>JAAEQP010001086.1 GCA_024231375.1 bacterium
ATCATGAAGGGCGACAAGCGCCATTTCTCACACCGGCTCGTGGAATTGGGCATGACGCCGGCACAGGCGGTGGAGTTCATCTACCTGGTGGCCTGTGTGGCGGGACTGGGCGCCGCCCTGCTCCCCCAAGTGCAACTGACGGGCACGCTGGTGATTGTGGCACAGACCGTGGGCCTGTTCAGCCTGATTGTCCTGTTGATGAACGCGGGGCACCGCCTCAACCTGAAGCGCCCCGCCGCAAAGGACTGACCCCATGGCGAAGAGCAAGAAGAAGCGAGGCGTCCCGAAGCCGACCGCGGCGAGTTCGGAGGCGCCGTCCAAGATGACGCCCCCCCCGGCGGCGCCGGAGGGCAAGCGGCCCCAAGTCGCTGAAGTCGTCGTCGCATTGGGGCTGGCGGGCATCGTGTTCATGCGGCCATGGTATGACGGGTTGACCTTCCCCGAGAAGAACTTCAGCTTCCTGTGGGTCATCTGCGCCGTCGCACTGATTTGGGGCGTCTGGGCTCTGACCACGAAGCAAACCGTGCGGTTCGGCCTTCCGATTCTGCTGTGGAGCATCCTTCTGGGCGTCGCTTTCCTGTCGTCTTTCGGTTCGGTGCGCGCGGACCGGACGTACATTGCGCTGCTCATCTGGTCTGGACATTTCCTCATATTCGTGGTGGCGGCCAACGCGCTACGTACCCGATGGTCGCTGGGCATCGTACTGGGCGCCTTCGTGATTGCGTCCGCGGCGGAAGGGGTCTGGAGCATTCTCCACCTGGACTACGCCCTGCCGAACACGCGACAGGACGTCATGGAGAACCCCATGCTCCTGATGCGGTTCTTTGGCACCACGGAACTGACCCCGGCCTTGGCGCATCGGCTGAATGTGAACCGCGCGTTCGGTTCGTTCCTGTTTCCCAATGCCCTTGCCGCATGGGTGGTCATCGGCATCCCCGTGGCTGCGGGGATCGCGGCCGACGCCATCCTCCGGCTGGTGGCGGACGTGAGGAACAGGGCGTCGGCCAGCGCGGCCCCAGACGCCGGTAACGCCGCGTTGGCCGGTTTCTCGGCCTCGGTGGTGTCGTTCTGTATGATCAGCTTCTACTACACCGGTTACTTCGTGCTGGTCTACCGCGACGACACCTGGACGAACCATCTGATGCGGTGGGGCACCTACTGCATCGGGTTCCCCCTCGTCATCGGCGGTCTGGCGTATTTCCTGACGCACCGCTACGGTCTGCGCGCGTTCTGGCGCATGGTCGTTGCCTTCTTCGGCCTGTTCATGCTCGTGGTCGAGTGCTACGTCTTGTGGCTGACGGCTTCGCGCGGCGGGTTGCTGGCTACCATCGCGGCCGTGGCCTGTGGCGCGGCCTTGCTCCGATACGCGCCGCGATTCCAATCGGCCGGATTGCGCCCTGCCGGGAAGGCGGCGGCGGTCCTGCTACTGATCGGCTGTGTGGCGGGCCTCGGATGGGGCGCAGGCCGCGTGGGTCCGGCCACGGCTCAGGAGGCGCCTGTCAGCGCTGCTGCGCCGGAACCTGCCGGCGAGGTGGTGCTCGAAGGCGTCCCGGTCACCGTGGGCGACCGGCTGAATACGGCCACCATGGGGTTGCGGCTGACGTACTGGAGAACCGGCCTCCGAATGGCCTTGGACAACCTCGCTACCGGCGTGGGGCTGGGCAATTTCGCGACGATTTATCCCAAGTATCAGTATCTTGGCGCGGGAGACGTGAAGCAAGCCCACAACGATTTCATTCAGATGCTCTGCGACACGGGGCTATTCGGCATGTTGGCCTTCGCGGCATTCTGGGCCTTCTTCTTCCTCCGCGGCGCGGTTT
Organism: bacterium; assembly: GCA_024231375.1. The sequence continues at coordinate 1,821 of JAAEQP010001086.1, forward strand.
CGGTCCTGGTTGAACGCGAGCACGGTCCGCGGTGGCTGAACGCGGGCCTATTCATCGGCGTTCTGGCCTTCGTGCTGCATTCGGTGGTGGACTTCAACTTCTTCAATCCGAGCCTGGCAATGACGGCATTCCTCATGGCGGGCACGTTCCTGGCGGCGTCGGTACTGGAGTCGCCTGCCCCGGTGCGCAAACGGCCTGCCTGGGCGATTGTGGTCCCGGTCTTGGGATTGGCCGCGGTGTGCGTGGTCGCGGCGTACCCGGTACGCATGCTGGGCACTGCCCTGGGCAGCGAAGTTGACCGTGGCGCCCGGTACCGGACCGCCCAGCACATGCTCCAGACCGTGTCGAACAACCCGGGACGCCGCCCGTCGATTTTCCGCGTGATGGATGTGGAACCCCTGATCGCCGACCGGGAAGCGATGGCCGAAATTGGATCGCTCCAGCAGTTGCTTCCCAACAACAGCGCGCGGCCCCTGGGACCGAAGGAGCCGACCAATTTCAACACACTGCTGGTCGTCCACGACCCCCGCGCGGCAAGAGGCAAACTCCTGGAACTAGCCGAGGACCAGTTGATTCGGGCGACGATGGCCGACAGGTTGTTCCCGCGGACGCCGGAAGTGGCAACCCACATATTCCAGTGGTATGACCTGCTTTACGCCTATGCCTCGACCGACGAAGAGAAACATAATCTTCTGAAGGACGGTCTAACTTGGACAGAGGAAGCTGTGCGGCGCAGCCCGTATCAGGCGCCGTACCGCGACCTGCACGCCAAGATTTTGTGGCGGATGGGCACGTCG
>JAAEQP010001087.1 GCA_024231375.1 bacterium
AAATTCGTCGCGATTCGCGGCGGCCATGCCCCCTTCACCCACCGTCGTCATGTTCTTCATGGCTTGACGCCTCCTGTACGTGCGCACGATCCGCGTCGCCGTGCGCTGCTTTGGCTCGTTCAGCATAGTCCTCGCTGGCGGTTCGTTTCCAGCGTGAGGTGCGCGCGGCGCATCACCCAACAGCCGTGAAAGACGGGGACAGTCCCGTCTACGCCGCGTCCTGAGGACGCGCCTTCGCTTGGTACAGTCCCCGTTTTCACTTCGTTTCCAGCGCGATGGCCCTGTCGCACCGCTTGCGGTTCGACCGTTTGCGGAATAGAATGCCTCGTAGGCGGGTTGCGGGTGTATGAATCGTTGGGGGTGGAAGTCCACAATACGTTCTGAAAGGTTCGAGGAAGATGCAGAAAGCCCCGAAGTCGTTTCGTCTCCACATCGGGTTGTTCGGGCGGCGAAACGTGGGAAAATCGAGTCTGCTGAATGCCATCACGCGTCAGTCGGTCTCGATTGTGTCGGAGTTTGCCGGCACGACAACGGACCCGGTTGAGAAACCAATGGAACTGCTGCCGCTGGGCCCCGTGCTCTTCATCGATACGGCGGGCATCGACGATGTGGGCGCCTTGGGAGAGTTGCGCATTCAGAAGACGAGGCGTGTCTTCGACCGCACGGAACTCGGCGTCTTGGTGGCGGAAGCGGGACAGTGGGGCGATTTCGAAGAACGGCTACTGGAGGAACTGGAGACCCGGAAGATCCCCTTTGTCGTTGTCTTCAACAAGGTCGACGTCTCCCCTCCCGACGCAGGCCTGTTGGAACGGTTCGACAGCGAGTTGGTGAGCGCCGTGCAGACGGTGGCCAGCGACGGGAAAGGCATCCTGGATTTTCGGCAGGCGTTGCTGGACAGCGCCCCGGAGGACTTCGTTA
>JAAEQP010001088.1 GCA_024231375.1 bacterium
GACGCCTGCGCTACAAAGTCGACGCGGCAACTATCTGGACTGCGGCGGCACGACGCCGCTCTGCCTTCGTCTTCCCGCCTCGCCATCGCCGGGATGAAGGTCAACTATAGAAGGGACGAAAGAACACTCGCTCCTGCCTTGTCCCACCACCCGCCATGTGCTACAACCGTGGCCGGAGGTGCGAGATGGATACATTTCACGCGACGACGGTGGTGGGTGTGCGCAAAGACGGGCGGGTGGCCCTGGGCAGCGACGGTCAGGTGACCATCGGGGCTACGGTGATGAAGGATCATGCCGTCAAAGTACGGCGGTTGGGCGATGGACAGGTGTTGGCGGGGTTCGCCGGGGCCGTGGCGGACGCGTTCACGTTGTTTGAGCGGTTCGAGGGCAAGTTGAACGAATACAACAAGAACCTGGTCCGTGCCGCGGTGGAACTGGGCAAGGTGTGGCGCACGGACAAGTATTTGCGCAACCTGGAAGCCCTGTTGGCCGTGTGCGACGCCGAAACCTCGCTGCTCATCTCCGGTAGCGGTGAGATCATCGAACCCGACGACGGTATTCTGGCCATTGGGTCGGGCGGTCCTTATGCGCTGGCGTCGGCGCGGTCGCTGACGAAGCACTCGGACCTGGACGCGGAGGGCATCGTGCGCGAAGCGTTGGAGACGGCGGCGGGGATTTGCGTGTATACGAATACGAATATCACGATTGAGACGTTGTAGAGGGGGCGCGCGAGCGGGTAGCAAGAATCCGGACCCCTCACCCTGCCCTCTCCCGTTGGGCGAGGGTAAGAGAGGCGATCGGATTCTTCCATCGAGATGCTGTAGAGGGGACGCATAGGTGATTTGAGGTGCGAAAGCAGGGACAGTGGAACTGTTGAAGAAGTCATGTCCGCCCAAAAACAGAAGCGACAAACGGGGACTGCCAAGCTCTTGCGTCCCATTATTGCCCTTCTTAGGGCAACAATGGGTGGCTGTCCTCCGCTTATCGCGGCCTACACGCCAAGACCGAGACATTTTCAACGGCCCCACAGTACCTGTTTTCGCTTGGCGAGGGTAATGGAGGCGGGGAGAATCAATGTTGTTGAACCGTGTGATTGTGGTCTGGGCTGTTGTCTTGGCGTGCGGCGCGGCCGGTGCCGATCAGCGCGTCACGACGTCTACCATTGAGGCGACCTTTTCCAACGGTGCGTTGCACCGTCTCACTACTAGCGACGGGCATGCTCTGATTGATGCGCCGGCTCCCACGGATGGCACGGCTATCCATCGGGTGAAGGGTGCGCACTGGTCCCGCGAGGAGTCGGTGGCGGGGGCAGGCGCGCGACTGACGGGGTTCGACGGACTCGACGGCGCGGTGGTGGACACGGCCTTCTCCGTTGATGCGAACTCAGGCGATATCGTCGTGGAACAACACGCGACGTCTCCCGAGTCCGGCGTGTGGGGTGTTGAATGGGCGGTCACGGGCATCCCGCTGGACATGAACATCCTCGTACCGGGTCATTCCGGCGTGAAACTGTCGAAGACGTCGCCGGGGGCGTCGTTCACCTACGACTATCCCATGGCATGGGAGGCGCAACTTGTCATCGTGGAAGGGCAGGGGCGCGGCTTCTACGTGTGGGCGGAAGACGATCGGGGCCTGTTCAAACGGTTGACGGTGCGGCGGGGCGCGGACGGGTGGCGGCTTGGGTTCGCTACCATGAACTACGCGCCCTTTGATGCCTTGACCACCTGTGACTCGGCCCGGTGGCGCGTCAACGCGTACGAAGGCGACTGGCGCGTGCCCGCGCGGCGGTACCGCGACTGGGCCGAAACGTATTTCCGTCCGACGGCCGTGGAGGCGCAGCAGCCGGAATGGGTTGACGACATGCGCTGCTGCGTGATCATGGGGCTCGACACCACCATCATCGAGCAACTCGCCAAACGTCTCGACCCGAAGCAGACGATGCTCTACATCCCATCGTGGCGCGCAGCGGGCTACGACCGGGATTACCCAAGCTACAACGCCTTCGTGGACGGACTGCTTCCGTTCATGGATCGCGCGCATGAGCTCGGCTACCGAGTGATGCTCCATGTTAACTATTTCGGCGTCGACCCGCTCAACCCACTCTACGAACAGTTCGAACCGTATCAGGTGCGGAGTCCTTGGGGAACCCACGAGAAAGAGTGGTGGTTGTGGACGCGCGCGGACCCCGTCATCAAGTTCGCCTACATCAACCCGGCGTGCAAGGCCTGGCGCGACGTGTTTGTCGAGCGGATGGCGGCGTTGCGTGCCGCGACGGGCGTCGATGCCCTGCATCTGGACCAGACGCTGTGCATCTTCAACGATCACAACGGTCTCATCGACGGTATGACGATGATCGAAGGCAACATTGCACTACACAAAGCGCTCCGGGAGGCGTTGCCCGAGGTGGCCATCAGCGGCGAAGGGTTGAACGAAATCACCCACCGGTACGAAGCCTTCGCACAACGGCACGCCTGGGGCGTCCACCACTCCGAAGGCACCTGGAGTCGTGCGCATCTCGCCTGCGCCCATCCCATCAGTTCGTACCTGCTTCGTCCTTACACGATCATCTATGGCTACCTCGGATGCGCACCGCCCCAGAACGAACAGTTGTACGCTGCGTGGAACGAAGCCTACCAGCACTGGGGCGTCATCCCCACGTTGAAGCCCAGGAACTACGAGCGCGCGCCGCTGTCCGGGTTCGAGCGTCAGTTCTTTGACGAGGCGGCCTTCTGGCAACGTGCGCAGCCGTGCATCGACATGGACGGTGAATGGCCCGACGACGCCGTGTTTCCGTACCGATGCGCTTCGGGCGAGACCGCGTACCGAACCCGGGACCGGCGGCTGGTCCATGGAGACACCGTCATCAGCCGCACGGTGACGGACGTCACGGATCTTCAGGCGCCGGGCACGGTGCCCGGATGGCTGTTGTACGACAAGGACGGCTATTTCGGCCTGAACGCCGACACGTGGTACCCCTACTTCAAGACACTGCGCGACCCGTCGGCGTTTCACGTGGCGCAACTGCCGGAGGGATTCACTTTGGCGCTCGCCCACGAGAGCGAGACCATGGCCTGCGTGCGTGTGCGTCAGTCGGGCGGTATCGTAGCCGACCTCGCCGCCGAAATCGACCGTGCCGTCACGGGTTCCGCGCCTTTCTCGGGCGAACCCACCGTGCAGACCGGCGCATTGCAGGCCGAGGATGGGGGCGCCTTCTCGTCCAGCGGGTCCATGCTGCATGCCCATCCGCCCTGGAAGGGCGGGGGCAGCGGCACGGCCTACGCCACCTACCGCGTACGGATCCCGGACCAAGGCACGACGCAATTCATCACGGAAGTGGCGCTCGACCCGACCGCCGCATCGCGTAAAAAAAGCGACGGCGTGACCTTTAGCGTCACGGTCCGCATGGGGGAGACCGAGTCGCGCGTCGAAGTACACACTGCCAAGGAACGGCACGAGGAATTGGTCATCGATCTCAGTCCGTTCAACGGCAGCGAGATCGAACTTGAGCTTCGCATCCATCCCGGACCTGACCACAGCCCCACCTACGACTGGGCGCGGTGGTACGCGCCGCGCGTGGAACACGATCTCGCCACGCGAGGGCCGGTCACGGTGGTGAGCCAACGGGACTGGTCGTATGCTCTGACCGACACCTATGCGGGCCCCGTCAGCATGGCCCAAAGTGCGGTCACGGTGGACATGGCCGTTCCGGGAGGGGTGTTCCTACTCCCTGAACCGCCTCCGTTGGCCGAACTTCCCTTTTCGCTTGTTGACGCGCCGCGTACGGTGACGTTCGTGAACAACGCGGGGCGCGTGTTGAACGCGCCTGCCCACGCCTGCGCCGTGCCGCATGAAGGCACGGTCGGCGGGATTGCGCGTCCGGGCCTGTTCACCCATCCACCAAACCAGGGCCGGACCGTCATCGACATTCCAATGACGTTGCCTGAGAAGAAGGCGGAGTTTCACACGTTTGTGGGAGTTCGCGACGGGTCCGAATCGGAAGGTGTGGTGTTCGCGGTCGAAGTCAACGGCGTCGAACGAAGCGCCTTGGACGTGTTGTCGGGCGAATGGAACGAGATCTCATACGACCTTTCGCCGTGGCGCGGGCGTTCGGTCGTGGTGTCGCTCATCGCGGATTCGGATGGCAGCTACGAGTGCGACTGGGCGCACTGGGGCGAACCGGTGATTCGGCCGAAGCCGTAAGGCAAAGGCATGGCTCAGGGGGCGTTGTCGTTCCTGAGCACGAGGATCTCGCGTTTTCCGAGAGCCAGCCAGGAGAAATAGTCCACCCGTTCGGTCTCCGTGAATGCGTCGCGTGGTACGAACGAGAGGACGTACGTGTTCTGCTCCAGCCAATTGCCGTGGGGGCCTCGGTCCTGGTAGTCGCGCGTCTCGTGCCGTTCCATATACGCGTCGCTGGCCATCCATCCCGTGTACTCGTAGCCTGCGTCGATCTCCAACGGATCGGCCCCACGTTCCTCGACGAGGCGCACCGCCGTGTCATGCGCGGTGCGGTTCCAGTCCATGTAGTCCCGTGTGCCCGCGATGGCGTACACCGCGATGAGGCCCGCCAGTCCCGTCGCCGCGGCCATGGACAGCCCCCGCAACCGCCGCCCCTCCCCGTCGCGCGTCCAGAACCCGGCCGCCAGAATGGTCCACGGCACCACGGTCATGATGGTATACCGGTCGAATGTACCCGGATGAAATGGCATGTAGGACGCCACATACACTACGCCCCATGCGAGCAGGAACATGGTCTCGGCGGCGCGGGGTGGGGCAAGGTCGGGGTCGCGGCGCTTGCCGGGCCAGGGAATCAGGGGAACCGCCAGACGCAGGAGAATATCGACGATGAGCACCGCGGCGGACAGGGTCGCCGCGGCGGTGATGGCCCACCACAGCAGATCGAGTGCGAAGGGTGTGGAAGAGGCGGCCGTGCCATCCGCCACTCCCAACGTGATCGGTCCGAGTCCCGTGTCATGCATGACGTTCGGTAGCGAGGGCAGGCGGGTGGGATGGGGCCATATGCTTGTGCCTATGGCGATCATGGCCGCCAGGCCGAACGTTGCGAGCCAGCGGATCGCCGTCCAGCGATCCTCGCCCTTTAGCACGCCCAACACGCGTGCCGCGGCGGCCGGCAGAAGGATCAGTCCCACATAGGTCGACACCAGCAGGGCGTACCGGATCGAGAACGCGATCTTGTGATGGATGGGCAGACCGAAGATGCGCGCCATCCACGAATCCTGGATGGTGCCCGCCTCCTTGTTCGCTTGCATGTAGAGGAACAAGACCGCCGCCACGGGAAGCACTGCCGCGAACGCGCCTATCATCTTCCAGTTCAGGCGGCGCTTCCACAGCACCCACATCGCCACCGGCGTCGCCACGAAGGCCCCGAGGATGAATACGCCATGCTGGCGCGTGAAGAAGGCAAGTACGCCGAATACCGTGCCTACCGCGACCGGCCACGCACGGTTCTCCCGGAACGCCTTGAGGTAGAACAGACCTGCCAGCGTGATCCACGCGCACGCAGGCACATCGGTCATGAATGTGAAGGACTGGTTGAAGTACACCGGGTTGAAGAGGACCAGCATCCCACACAGCAGCGCCGCGCCCCACGCCGCACCGTAATCCCAGGCGCACCGTGCCGCCGCCCACGCCCCGATCAAGGCCAACGCCAGTTCCGCGATGCGAAGGGCCGTGAACCCGAATCCGAAGACCTTTGAAACCGCCGCACCCCAATAGGCGTGTGCCATCAACGTCACGGCCGTGTAGGGATGGCCCGTGTACTGCCCCGTTTCCAATAGCGACTCGACCGCCTTCAGGTACACCCAATCGTCGTTGAGCGGGAAGTCGCCGCGCGGGTCGACGAGTACGGCTGCCAGAACCAGCGCCGCCAACAGGGGAAGGATGAAGGGAACCCGCCTGACTGTCTTGCTCATACCGGGACTCTCCCGAAGGTTGTTCTTCAGAGAAGCTGAACCGCTGTCACTGCGTTTCTATGCCCTGCCTACGTAAACTTGATCGAATACAAGTCGGCGTCTTTCATGGCGAATCGTAATCGAACCGCCTGGTCAGCAAGGCCGGCAAGGTTCGCATCGTTCCGCCACGTGACCGTCCGCGCGATCTCGTCGCCAATGATCTCGTCGGCATCCTCGATCGCGTAGCCGGGCAGAGGCTGTCCGGTCTCGTCTTGCAGCTCCGCGCGCAGGCTGCCCGCGGCGGACGTGGAGTAGTTGACCATCAGCGATTGTCCGCTGAACGTGACCGGCTTCGTGAGCATTTCGCCGCCTGTGTACGGTGCATGCACCGATGCGAAGCCATCCGTCCGAAGCACCAGGCGTTCGAGATAGACCGAGGGTTGACCGTAATCGCGGGTGATGTAGAAGGACATTTCCGAATCGCTCGTGGGGATCAGTCCCCACACCGGGTAGTTGGTGCGCGACGTCCAGTTGCTGAGCCCGATACCGGGACGCACGAAGCCTTCCATAAACGTCCGGTCGTAGACCGTGCCTCCCCGGCTCGTCAGCAACACCGCATCCGAACAGTCGTCGCCATAGTGCCCCTCGCCGCCAAGCGCCACGAACTGCTCGGGCGACAGAACCCGGCGGTCACGCATGAAGCGCGCGGCAATGGCCACATAGATGTGGGGCGCGCGGAAGTAGGGGAGCGTCTGGTTCGTGTACAGTTCTTCCGGCTCCGTATCGCCGAAAGTCATCGCTTCGATGTCCGACCAATGCAGGAAATCCGGCGATGTGCATCGCGCAACCGACCGCAGGCCCCCGTAGGCGTCGTCGCTCGCCCATTTGCGGAGATAGCAGCAGTAGCACTGCTCGCTCTCGGACCAGAACACGAGATTCTGCGAATCCAGCTCGCCCTGCGTGATGATGGGATCCTCACGCAGCTTCCGCCACCGAACCCCGTCCTCGGAGACGAAGGGGATCAGGCCGGTCTCCATGGTCCCGGCCACGGCTTTGAGCCGTTCGGA
>JAAEQP010001089.1 GCA_024231375.1 bacterium
AAGGAAATCCTGCCCGGTGTGAAGCATGTGGTCAATGGCGTGTTGGAGTTGCTGAACAATGGCTGAAATCACCCCGGTTCATGTGCCGCGCGAGAACGTCAACGACGAGACGGTGAACGTCGTCGCATGGCGGGTGGCCAGCGGCGAGCCCGTCCGGGCCGGGGCCGTACTGGCGGAGATTGAAACGAGTAAAACGAACTTCGACGTCGAGGCCCCGTGTGCCGGGTTCGTGAAGTACACGCTCCCTGAGGGCGCCGAAGTCGAAGTCGGCGGCGTGCTGTGCCACATCGTCGAAAGCGCGGACACCCCCATTCCGGACACACTGACGACTGCGCCGTCCGCACCAAGTGCTCCGGGTACTGCGCAGGCAACCGCGCCGGTCACCGCCTCCGCCGAGTTGACGTTCACCGTACCCCCTGAGGCGCAGAGCACACGGTTCAGCGCCAAGGCGCTGGCCCTGATCCGTGAACGCGGTCTCCCAGAAGATCCGTTCAAAGGGCGGGGTCTTGTTCGAACCAGCGATGTGCTTGCCGCTTTGGGAGAAGGGTCGTCAGAGGCGTTGACGCCATCCGAACCGAAGTCGGCGCACAGACCCGCCCGAGAGGGCGCCGCGTTCTCAACCGACGTGCCGTTTCGTTCCGAATCGCTGCCCCGGAAGAAGCGCGTCGAAGCGCGCTACCTAGAGTGGGGCGTACAGAACACCCTGACGAGTTCCGTGACGGTGACGTGTCGAACGCAGGGACTCCGGGAGGCCGTAGAACAGCAGGTGGGCGGCAACGTGACGGCAACGGCCGTCATCGTATTCGAAACGTCGAGGCTCCTGCGGCAGCATCCGGAGTTCAATGCGTTTCACCAGGACGGCAACGCGTGCCTGTACGAAGAGGTCAATATCGGATGCGCCATCGATGCCGGCCAAGGCCTGAAGGTACCGGTCCTGCGCAACGCGGACAACAAGGCGCTGGGCGAAGTCGCGGATGAACTGCAGGAATTGACGGTGGCGTACTTGAATGACGAATTGCCCATC
>JAAEQP010001090.1 GCA_024231375.1 bacterium
GGACGTGACCGGGCAGTATGACCAGGCTCTGCAATTCGACGGCGTGGACGATCACGTGAGTATCCCAAACAGCGCGCTCATCAACCAACTGGAGAACGACCTGACCGTGATGGCCTGGATCAGGCCTGATGGCCTATCCGGCCTCCGGCGGATCGCTGCCTCCGCCCGCGCAAACGGCGCCGACGGATTTGGATTCGGTACCAACGATACCGGCCTCCGCTTCCAGTCCTTTGACGTCCAACAGTACGACACCACGACTGTCACCCTGTCGAGCGGGGTGTGGCAACACGTCGCGGCGGTGATGCACGCCGACAACAGCGTCACCTTTTACGTGAACGGCGTGCCCAAGGAAACCGTATCCGGCAGCACGCCCATCAACCCGGACGTTGACGACGATTTCCTCATCGGCATGACGACGGTATCCGGCAGCGCCACGCCGACGCAGCACTTTGGCGGTCTCATCGACGAGGTGCACGTCTTTACCCGCGCCCTCACCAGCGGCGAGATCGGCGGCCTGGCGCAGCAGCGCGTCGGTGGGGTGGCGCAACTGGACATTGCCTTTGCCCCCATCGATCCCGAATCGCCGTTCTACAACGAATCCCTGCCTGCAAGCACCGTCCTCTACATGCCCTTCGACGAGAGCGGCGGCAACCCCGATGGCAGCGAGACCACGCAGTTTGCCGACATCTCTGGCAGCCGCCTGCAGGCGACCTGTGACGGAGCGTCCTGCCCCGCTACCGGGGCCGTGGGTCGGGCTGGGCAGGCGCTGCGGTTCGACGGTCAGGACGATTTCCTGGCTATCCCCGACGATCCCGCCCTCAACCTCGACACCGACTTTACTCTGAGCGCCTGGTTCAAGTGGGACGCGGAACGCATCTCCTGGTGGTCCTGGCCGCACGACTATGTGATCTATGATTCGGGCACGCAGGCGGGCCACTGGTACGTCTCGATCAACGATCACGGTTTCCTCGCGTTCACCGAATCCGGCGTCATGCACAATCCAGCAGATTGGATACGCGACACCTCCATCTGGCATCACGCTGCCGTGGTCAAGGATGGGGATGGCACAGACAACCTCACCGTTTACCTCGACGGCGAGCCGGTCATAACTCGGTCTGTGGGAACCGTCACGACGCCCAGCGGCGAAAAGCGCATCGGCAGCACGGCAGAAGGGACTGGTGCGTTCGAGGGCCTGCTAGACAAAGTGGCGCTCTACGACCAGCCCTTCTCGGCGGACGAGATCCACGCCCTCTACCTGAGTTCCCGCCCGCTCCTGCACCTGCCCTTTGACCAAACCTGGGCCGCCGGCGGCAGCGTCCTGCTCGACCAATCGAGCTGGGACAACGACGCCACCCTGAACGGCCCGGCGACCCAGCACATCGTCGCCGGTAACGTCGGCGCCGGAGCCTTGCAACTGAACGGCGTGGACGATTACGTCACCGTCGAGAACAGCGTGGACCTGGCGCAGGAGGATTACACCCTCGCTGCCTGGTTCAAGACCGGCGCATCCGTCCGAGGAGCCATTCTCGCTGCGACCAACCCGGCTGACGGCAATCGCGGCCTGCTCCTCGAAGCGCGAGCTAACGGTGCCCTGCGCTACCTCCATCGCGCGCCATCCGGGACGAGCGGCGGCGCCGTCATCTGGCCGAGCGCGACCTACAACGATGGCGAGTGGCACCACGCCGTGGCCGTCAAGGAGGGATCGCACCTGACCCTCTACGCCGACGGTGTAGTCATCGGCCAGGCCAACGATAGCAACAACTTTACCCACGCCCTGGACGTGACGCTGGGCCGCATCGGTCGGGAAACCGACAGTGACTATTTCGACGGCGCGCTCGACGATGTGCGTATCTATGCCCGCGCCCTCCCAGTGTTGGAGGTCCAGGCTCTGTACGACAGCCGCTGGCGCGCGGTCTCTCTGCCCGAAAGCGGCGCCGATGTGGTGCGCACCGGCTGGACCTACACCATCCCCAGTGGGCTGGAAGGCTCGTACCGGGTCGACCTGCGTGGATGGGACACCGTCGGTAACCACAGTCGCGGCGACAGCAACAGCCGCGACCTGTGGCGCGGGGCGCTTGACACCCTGCCCCCTCGCGTCGAACTGCGCCAGAGAAACTGGGAATATGGCTCTACCTCATATGTCCGGTACGACTTTGGCGCGCAAGATTTCAACTTGAGCGAGGACGATCTCCAGGACCCGTGTGCGGACAAAGCGCGTCACCTGGAGCGCGAGTATATGAGCGCTCCCTGGTACGCGGCGCTGGTTGGTCAATCCACGCAGGACAGCACCAGACTCTACGAGTTGGATGGAAAGTGCCGTTTTGCGGGCGTGGGTAGGTTGAGCTCCCACACTGTGATGACGTCCGCGCGGGACATTTACGTGTCTGGCGACTATGCTTATATGATCGGCTATGCCATCACCGGCACGATGTGGGTGGTGGACGTATCCAACCCCAAGCATCCCACGCGGGTGGGCACGAACACGCCCATACCCCACGGCAGTTCGGGCATTCACGTGAGCGGCGACTATGCATACGTGATCGAGGATGAGACCGGAACGATGGGCGTGGTGGATATATCCAACCCCAGCGATCCGCAGGAAGTAGGTTTTACTAGCTCACCGGGTAATCAGAGCAAGGGCATCTATGTGATCGGAAGCACCGCCTACGTGGCCAACACGAACGCGGGGCTGCGCGTGATCAACGTCTCCATCCCTGCCAGCCCGACCGAGATCGGCTTTTACGACACGCCGGGATACGCTGTGGACATCCACGTGGTGGGAAACACCGCCTATGTGGCCGATGGCGACGGCGGCCTGCGGGTGGTGGACGTTTCCACGCCCACCCTACCCCAGGAAACCGGTCACCTCACGATGACGTGGGCCGAGGGTGTTTATGTCACCGGCACCTACGCC
>JAAEQP010001091.1 GCA_024231375.1 bacterium
ATACACACCGACCACGTGCGCAACTCCTCTTCCGGTTTCAACGCAACCGTGCATCGGATGGGATAGGAACAGCCACAACCCGCCGCGGCTTCGGGGAACAAGACCAGGCCGTTCGCCGGAATCGTGTTGATCCAGCAACCCGGGCGAATGCCGCCGAAAGGAAGCATGCCTTGATCACGCAGCAGGTCGTAATACCAAAGGAAGTAGCCGCGAAGGAAGAACATGTTCGGGCAGGCACTCGTCACGCTACAGCAGTGCCCGGGCCGCACAAATTCCCACGTCGAGGGCGCGTCCGTCAGGGGGTGTGCACGTTCCTGCACAGCACCCGTCGTCACGCTGCACATGCGCGGCTCGATGAGCACCTTGTCCCCGATGACGACCGGGCGGCGCAGGTAGTCGAGCGGCCGCGACCAGAGGTCGGCCCCGTCCTTCCCACCAATGGCGGTTACGCGGCGCCATTGCAGTTTGCCCTCCTTGAAAAGTTCACGGTCATGATTACTGAAGCAGCCGAAAAAGCAGAGGATCCCGTCCTGCGCACCGTCCGCGGCCCGATACGCCAAGCCCATGCGGTCACCGCCACAGCCCGTCAGGTCCATCACGCGTTCCCAGCGCGGCTCGCCGCTCTGCGCGTCGAGCGCCACGACACGCCGCACGTCCGCATTGGCCGGCTTGAATCCGATCTTGGCCTCTTCCCACGTGCCCGCGTC
>JAAEQP010001092.1 GCA_024231375.1 bacterium
CCATCACCACCCTATACACGGATGAATGTGTCAGGAACTTCAGAGTCATCTTCGAAGCCCCCAAACAGACATGGCCTCCAGGCGCGGACGAAGAGCAAGCCGAGTAGGCGCCGGATGACGACAGTCCGATCCCGACAGTCGTCACCATTCCCCTGACCGGTAGCCATAGCCACGCGGGCGGGGCATCCCACAGCCGGTTGTGGGGATACTATGAGGAGAACCTGGCGCAGGCGCAGGTGGACGCGGCCGGGCAACCGGCCTACATCCAGCGCCTGTTGGCAGCGTACATGACGCTGGGCACGGAAGGCCACCGGTGGACCATGCCGCACTACCTCTCGGAACTGTACGGGTTGACGGTGAATCCGTCGTCGTACACACTGTGGGGTGCGCGGTATTTCAATCGGCGTGGCGATGTGGACAACGACGGCGCGTGGAACATCGAGGAGTGGGTGAACGTGGTCGAGGCCAATGGCGGACGTGCGCACACCGGCGTGCTGGACGAGGCGGTGGCCGCGGCCATGAACCCGGCCACGGACGGGTCCGTGGGCGGCGGCGAACTCGATGAAGACGAGTTCGAGCACGACGGCGTGGTGTACACGGTCGGTTCGGCGGGGCACATTGCCCTGGTCGAGGAGGCCACGGGCGCGAACGACCCGGACTTGACGAAGACCTCGGTGACGTTTCATTCGGTGGGCGACGGCACAACGAATATGTCGTTCACGGCGTACGTGCTCGACCCGCCGGGGTACGAGGATGTGCCGTTGACGGACTGGGTGTTGACGGTGGCGTTGGGCCGCGAGATCCGGGTCGAGTTGGACGGCGACGACGCGGACAAGAAGTGGTTCAAGACGTGGGGGGCGTCGAACACGTTGATTAACGGGAGTCCGTTGACGACCGAGGTGTTCCGGTTGGGCAACGCCAATCAGCAGGTGAAGGCGCTCAAACGGGGGTACAAGTCGGTGTCCGTGAGCGAGAGCGACCGGATCGACCTGTCGGTGCGGGGCGTGGGCGAGTTGGCGGGCGAGGTGTACTCCGAACCGGACCCGAACTACGGCACGAAGTATTTCGTACCCGAGGGCACGCACCTGCGGGTGCGCGTCGACAAGGTGCATTCCGACGAGGACTTCGTGTGCGGCATCGGGAACATGTCGGTGAAAGAGGCGGACTGGGCGAACCTGCTGGTCGTCACGTCGATGAAGGGCACGGGGTTGTTCAACCCCGAAGGGTTGGGGCGGATTAATCCGGGCGCATGCTGTTACGCGCGCGGCGGGAGTAGCGACCTGTGCAACCTGTCCTTGAAGCGGTACACGCACTCGTTCACCGGCGAAGGCG
>JAAEQP010001093.1 GCA_024231375.1 bacterium
GCACCACGCCTCACGACGGGCGTCCACCGTCGGCGCTCACGCCTACAAGCCGCGCATCCGAGCACGCGGACTGGACCCGGACCGTGAGCGTTCGCGTGGGCGTGCTCGTAGGGCGTCTCGCGTGGATCGTGGGAGCGTTCACGCCCACGAGCTACGCGTACGTCCACGATTCACGATTCACGATCCACGACGGACGTGCACGCCCACGCCCACGCCCACGCCCACGTCCACGTCCACGTCCACGTCCACGTCCACGTCCCACGAAAACCGGGGAAGCGTGACGCGGGTCCGAGCCGGAAACCGCTAAAGGCGAGCCTAGCGCAGACGCCGAATCGACTCGACTGTGAGTTTGATTTCGGTGCGTTCTTCGGTTCTCATGCTGATGACCCCGGTGACCTCATAGTGAACGCCTGTCGTCGGATTGCACTCGAGACCGCAGTTCGTGCCGCTGCACCCGTAGCCCTTGCCGACGAGGGTCAACCCTCCGGTTGCCGGCGTATCGGATAGGGACACATCGACATGGCATCCGTTGCAGCACGGCGCTTTCGGGGAGCACCCCTTGAGTGTACAGATGGGGCCGCGCATGCGCGTCTTGACGATCTTCCCGCGACGGATGCGGTATCTGAAACTCAGACCGGCGGCTCGGCCTCTGACCTTGACTCGTCTCCCCTTGAAGGCCAGAGGATCTTGCAGGATTTCCTGGAGCGAGACGGTACGGGGCCTCGCCATCGTTGGCGTCGAACGCGCCGCCGACACGCGCATCGCTGACGGGGCTGCTTGCGCCTGTAGCGCCGAGGGCTCTTGGCCCGGGCCGCTCAGCTGACTTGGGCCGGAGCAGCCAATCAGGAGAGGCATTGCGAGCAAGCTGGCTGCGAGCACAGCGCGGGAGAGGTGGATTCCTGAGCCGATGGGATTCAATGTGCTGCTCCTATTCGATGCAAGCCCGGGCCGGTTGCCGCTCACCAAACATGGCGTCGTGGCCCATTTCGTCTTGGACGTCTTGGCAACCGAAACGGTCTATCAACCTACGCGTCCGACAGTCCCCGTGGGGTGCCAAATCTCGGCCGACCTTGAAGTTGGCGGTCCTCATGGTCCGTCCAGGAACGA
>JAAEQP010001094.1 GCA_024231375.1 bacterium
ACACCACGCCGGGATGTTCTTCCGTCCACTCGCCGCGAATCGTGTCGACGGTCGCGTAGTGGCGGGCCATTTCGAGGCCGCGCGTGAAGAGCCGCCGGTCGCCGGTGCGCATCCACTGCATGCCCAGGCACCATCCCAGGTCGTATTCGTTGTTGCCTGCGTTGTAGCCCCGTTCGCCGTACCAATCGCCGAAGTTCATCCATCCGTACATGTGGTTGGATTCACGCGCTTTCGTCAAGCCTTCGAAGCCCCCGTCGAAAAAGGATTCGTAGGAATCCCACACGCCTGAGGTCTTCGGGAACACGGCGTCTCCCACCACCCCCGTGGAACAGAGATATTCGGGTGAGGCTTGGGGCAGCAACGGTTCGGCGAACCAGGCCGCACATTGCGCCGCGCTCTCCCCCACTCCGTCCTTGTCGAACCACAGATGGAACTCGTGCTGCGTGGTTTGACCGGCCCGCATGAGATGGCAGCCGTCCTCAAACCATTGATACAGGCGATGAAACCAGTTGTCGCTGTTCTCGACGGTGTAGGCGTCAGGCGCCAACGCCGGTAACAAATCCACTTGCACTCCCTTTGCGTCCACTTCCAACGCGCTCGGATACATCTGCCAGAAATCGCGTACGAGGAGTGACATCGTGCCGTCGCCCTGGCTCACTGTCGCTAGTCCTAACGCCCGCTCCCCCTCTTTCACATCCGCTCCGCACGACTGAACATAGTGGGCGTCGCTATCCTGGAAGAGCCGTAAGGAAGTCCCATCCGTCAGATCCGCAGGGGCATCCCCCTGGAATGCTCCCCGCAGGCCATCGCCGCTGGCCAGAGGCACGTCCACGGAGAGGCGTCGGATTCTCTGAAACAGCGGCTCTTCTTCGCCGTGCCACACGGACAGGTTCACGGTCATCCCCCCCATCCCCTTCGTGAACGTGAGCCGCACGAGATAGCGCCATCCCTCACCATTGTCGTTGCCCCGCATGGCGCCTGCGCAACGGACCACAGCGCGGACGGGTCCGTTCTCCTCGACATCAACCGTATCCGGCGCGGCGCATGTCCATACTTGGCCGTCACCGGTTTCCAGCACCAGGCCGGACATGTCGGAACCGGTCACGCGTTCGTCTGGGCCGATCACACCATCACCATTCTCATCGAAGCCGAACCGCCCGAAGAACGTTGCCCCCTTCTTGCCGACAGTGAAGCTCAGCGTGGAAGTGCTCAGGCCCCACGCTTCGGAGGACTCGGCAACGGTGAGCACGGGCGTGGCGTCGGTTGCTTCTGTGGCGTCACCGGACTTCGTCGTGAGACGGTACGGCCGAGACTTCCCCTCCGCACGCGAATCCGCCAGGAAACTCAGCGTCGCCCATTTGACGCTTCCGTCGTGCCAAAGCGATGTGGGTATCGCCTGGAGCGGCACGTCGTCGCCGCGCGGGTTCGATAGCCGGAGGTCACCCACGTTCGCGAGTGCTCCCCGAGAGAAGGGCATGCCGACAGTAGCAGGCCATGACTGGCGCGCCGCGTTTGTGGGTTCCGAAACGACCAGGTCAATCGTCTGCGCCTTCGTGGCCGCCGGCTTGTCCGGGGCCGCCCGAAAGCTGAATGGTTGGGAGGAAAGCTCCTCCCCCTGCCACGTGGTCACGCTCCGTCCTTCGTACTGCGCGGCGGCTTCCAGTCCCCGCAATCGGATTCGGTGATTTCGGCCTTCCGCGGACGAGGCAACTGACTTGCGTCGCGAGTCCGCCGTTTCGTACTCGACGCGTCCCGTTCCGACGATGCCCGTCGTTGTCCAACAGACGTCCACATCGCCGGGCCTCGTGGACCATGTCTCGATGTACTCGAAGGAGGGCTGAGGCGGTAGGATGCGCTGCTTCGCGAAGACGAGGTCGTAGATTCGATAACAGCCCACCGGAGCCAGGCACGTGAATTCGAGGGCGTCGCCCTTCCTTACCGTCATGGGC
>JAAEQP010001095.1 GCA_024231375.1 bacterium
CCTCAAGGCGCAGCAGGCCAAGTAGCAGGCTGTTAAGCACGGGAACCACGCGCAGTTCCTGGGCCGTCATCGCGTCCGGGTCCACGCGGCCCTTTCCGGGCCACAGAGCCGCGAGATGCTTCCGCAGCCAGACAAACGGATACGTGGCCGACATGTACGGCGTTAGGTAGTCCACATCAAATCCGCAGGCCCCGAGCTTCAATCGCAAATCATCAGGCGCGTACCGCCTGTAATGGTGCGCCGCCTCATCAAAATAGCTCCAGAGCGATTGATGCGCGGGCGCCGTCGTGACCAGCGCCCCCCGCTCACCAAGAAGATCCCGGATGTCCCGCAGAACCTCCTCATCATTGGGCAGATGCTCAAGCACATCAAAGAGTCCCACCACATCGAAAGGCACCGAAAAGGGCGGATGTTGCATGTCCCCTTGAACCAGCGCGGATGAAACACGTTTTCGGGCGAAGCAAAGTCCCTCGCCATAGAGGTCCATCCCCACGACCGTGGAGTCCGGATAGGCCTCGGCCAGAACGAAAGGACATTGCCCGTACCGCAGCCGACTTCCAAGATCCGCGCGCCGGGTTCGGAGGGTTGACGTTGAAGGGCCGCCGCGATGGCCCGCTTCCGCGCCCGAAACCAGAAGTGGCGCTCCTCGGTCTCGTAGACGGGCGCGAAGTAGTCAGGATTGTACCCGTCTTCTGATCGCGGAGACTTCTGGTGGGC
This sequence comes from bacterium, assembly GCA_024231375.1. Next base: position 718 of record JAAEQP010001095.1, read on the forward strand.
CGACACCCTTCTACGCTCCCGGGAATGCGCTCACCGCATCAATAACCCGTTGTTGATCCGCTTCGCTGAGATCATTGTAGAAGGGAAGGCGCAACAAGCGGTCGCTCACATCCTCCGCCACAGGGCAATCGCCCACGCGGCCTCCGAAGTGTTGGCCCATGCGAGAGAGGTGAAGCGGCAGGTAATGGAACACGCTGAGGATATCCTGAGCCTTGAGGTGCTCGATGAGGGCCTGGCGGTATTCAAGAGAGGGCAGCAGCATGTAGAACATGTGGTGCGATTGTTCACAGTGGGAAGGCACGACCCGAAGCCGCACCCCTTCGCTGTCCGCTCAATCCCCCAGTGCTTCGGCGTAGCGGTCCCAGATGCGTGCCCGCCGGACCGCGATATCCTCTCGACCCTCAAGTTGGGCATAGAGGAAAGCCGCCAAAACATCCGAAGGCACATAACTAGAACCAAGGTCCACCCACGTGTACTTGTCCACTTCGCCGCGGTAATACTGGTTGCGGTCGGTGCCTTTTTGAAGCACACGCTCTGTCCACGCTCCGTCCATGCTCCGTCCACGCTCTGCCCACGCTCCGTCCACGCTCCGTCCACGCTCCGTCCCCGCTCCGTCCACGCTCCGTCCACGCCCCGTCCATGCCCCGTCCATGCCCCGTCCATGCCCCGTCCATGCCTCGTCCATGCCCCGTCCATGCCTCGTCCGTGCTCCGTCCGTGTTCCGTCCGTGTTCTGTCCGTGTTCTGTCCGTGCGGGCCGGGCGAAAGCCGGGGACATGTACGAGCCGTACTCGGCGAAGCTACGTGTACCCGCTTTTCGCAACAGGAAATGGGACTCTTGCTCCCTGCAAAAGTACACCCTAGGAGAGGCGAAGCCTCGGGACGAGTCCGTTGCTACTCCCCAGAAGCCCAACGGGCTTCAAGATACGATAGCCCAGGGCAAGCGCGAAGTTTACCCGCCTCTGGAG
>JAAEQP010001096.1 GCA_024231375.1 bacterium
CGACGTCGTTCATTTCCCCGAGTGCGCGCTCACCGGCTACGCGAAGAAGGACCACAAGACGCTCGACACGCTTGACTGGGAGCTTCTTCAAGAGGAGACCGAGTCGATTCTGGCGTTGGCAAAGGAACTCGACATCTGGGTGATTCTGGGAAGCACGCATCGATTGAGCGATGGCCACAGACCGCACAATTCCCTTTACGTGATCAATCTCGAGGGCGAAATCGTTGACCGCTACGACAAACGGTTCTGTACGGGCGGCGACCTGAAGCACTACTCGCCCGGCGACCATTTCGTGACGTTTACCGTCAACGGCGTCAAGTGCGGCCTGCTCATCTGTTACGACATCCGGTTCCCGGAACTGTACCGGCACTACTGCACCATGGGCGTCCAACTCGTGTTTCATTCGTTCTACAACGCCCGCATGGACGCCGATGCCATTCATCCGCGCATCATGCCGCCCACGGCCCAAGCGCGCGCCGCCACGAACGCCATGTTCATTTCCATGAACAACTCCTGTGCCAAACACGCCTGGCCCAGCCGCTTCGTCACCCCCGACGGGATGATCGTCGATGCGCTCCAGCCCAACGAGCCGGGCGTGATGATCAACGAGGTGGACACGACCCGCAAGTACTACGATGCCAGTCGTCCGTACCGCCTCGACGCCATCAACGGCAAGCTCAACAGCG
>JAAEQP010001097.1 GCA_024231375.1 bacterium
ACTGCGACACGGCGGGCTACGAGCATCAGAAGGCCGCTATCACGGACTACGACGGCGCAACGGGCGTTGCGACAGTGGCCTCATGGCCTGCTGGCACGCCTGACGGGACGATAACCTACGAACTCCTGCCGATGATTGACTGCGAGGCGTTTGCGAGTCTCCTGGCGTGGGAGGTTGCATTGCGCGTGTTGGTGACATCGCGTGACGACACGATAGTGAGGGCGCGGCATCACCCATATGCGGTAGAGCGCAAGGTATTCAAGCGGAAGTACTTCAAGATGCAGGAGGTGACGCACGGGCACATAACCTTCCGCAATCTGGAATCTCAAGCCTAAAGGAGCATTACGATGAAGTGTGTGAGCAAATACGAGACGGCGACAGACATGGGCACGGGTGGCGCGGCGCTCACCTTCACCATCAACCCGCACTCCGACATCAAGAGCCGAACGATGGACGGGACGCCGAGCCTTGTGGGCGTCTATATCCGGTTTATCGCCACGGCGGGCGACGGCGACTCAACGCAGTCCACAGACACGATAATCACCGTGTCGCGTGCGCGGACAGACGAGAGCGACGTTACGGGCACAGCGTTTACGAATCGCGGCGATTGGAACACGCAGTTGGACATTGACGACCGTAGCGCGGCGGGCACGGCGTATGATTATTCGTTCATTCCCAACAGCCCGATACGGTGGAGCGAGGACGAGTCCTTGCAGATCAAACTCGC
>JAAEQP010001098.1 GCA_024231375.1 bacterium
AAGCATTCCCGAATCAGCGCCGCGTTCCCATAATACCGTTGCGGACTACACACCAGGTTGACGGGATCCAAATGCACCGCGAACCGTTCCCGGTCGATGGCCTTCATCAACCGGACATAGGCGTCCGGCGAATCCGGATACATCCACGGCATCGTTTCCAATGTGTAGTAGGTGCGCGTCGGTTTCACCGTGTCGATGATGTGCCGCACCGTTTGCACGATGAGTTCGAACGTCAGGTCCGTCAGGTTCGCCGGGTCGTGTCCGTCCCACTTTTCTCCGCGCGACCCCGTGATGTTGACACAACACCGCGCCCCAATGTGGTCCGCCAACGCCAGTTGCCGCTTGTTGTGCTCAATGGCTTTCGTGCGCGTTGCGTCGTCCGGGCTGATGGGATTGCTCCACGCCCCGACTTCCGCGATGACGATATCGGCCTGAGCCGCCGCGCCCGCGTATGCCCGCGCAAGATCCTCGTCATCATCCGCATTCACCGGGCAATAGGTCGCGCTGTACCCGAGCCGGCGCACTGCCTCCACCCACTGCTCGGGAGTCTCGCACTTCTCGAATACCGGGCCGCCCAGTCTCATAACGATCTCCTTGTGTTCCACCCCGAAGGGGTCCGACAGTAGGGAACAGATGTCACGGCGTGGTGCGCTTGCGCACCCCTTTGCGCGGCACCCCGTGCAGGAACTCGTAGCGCTCGACCATGTGGG
>JAAEQP010001099.1 GCA_024231375.1 bacterium
CCGTAGATCTCGGTCGTGTTCTCACCGGCATACACAGTCGAACTGTTGAACAGAATGCCCATTTCGCCCTTCGCGAACCGGTACACGGCCACGCCGTTGTCGTCGGGCGCGACGTTGGTGATGACGTTGTCGACTTCGGCGATGACGCTGGCAGGCTTGCCGAGCATCCAATGAAACCAGTCCGCGGGATGGGCAGCGTCGTCAGCGAACATGCCCTTGTTCTTGTCGGCTTGGATGTGCCAGTTGCTTGGGCCGTTGATGAACCCCTCGTCGAGCAACACCGGAATGCAGTGCCGCCGCCGAATCGCGGCGATGTCGCCAAGTTTGCCCGAGTGCAGCAGGTCGCGCATGTAGATGTTGGCCGGGTCGTAGCGCATCTGGAAGGCCATGGCAAACATGACGCCGGATTTCTCAACGGCGTCAATGATGGTATCGCAATCGGCCAGCGTCAGGGCCATGGGCTTCTGCAGAAGGATGTGTTTGCCCGCTTGGGCGGCGGCCACGGCCATCTCGGCGTGATGACAGGTCTCGACGCCGATCATGACGGCTTGCACCTCGGGGTCGTTCAACACGTCTTCCACGTGGGGCGTGTACTTCATGCCGACCGCTTCGCACAGGCCCGTGCCGCGGGTCTCGTTGTCGTCGTAGGCCGTGATGAGCCGAACGTCGTCGAAATCCTTCATCACATGGGCGTACGTACCGACGTGGCCGTGCGCGAAACTCAACACGCCGATACCGATAGGTGCGTTCATATCGATTTCCTCGTGGGGTTGATGGCCGTACTTCAGGAAACGGGATCGTAAACCAACGGACAGGTTATGTAAAGTATGGACGAAAGTGGGACGGAAGTGGGGACAGTCCCGTCTCGCTCGCGGACGCGCTCGCTTGGTACAGTCCCCATTTCCGGTTGAACGAAAGGATTCCTGTCATCCGATTCCTCGTCATCGCCGACACACACCTGGGCGCGAATCCCATGGGATTCCAAATGCAGCGCGGCTACCCGGAACGCCTGCCCCGTCTGTTGGAATCCCTCGACGCGTGGATGGACGTCAATAGCCCCGTCGACTTCGTTCTCCACGCGGGCGACATGGTGGACGCCTGTTCGGAAGAATCCATTCAGGCCGCGGCGGACGCGTTTCGTCTCTCCGTGCCGGTGTACGCGTGTTTGGGCAACCACGACCTGACCCGACCCGACGCGGAGGCACTATGGCTTCAACACGCGCCCCAGTTCTTCCCCGGGGGCACGGTGCAATTCACGATCCCGTCAGACGATGCCGTGCTGCACGTCATGCCCTCCCACTGGAGCGACGATGCGTTCCATTGGAAGGACGTGCAGGCCCCGCGTTTCTCGCAGGACCAGTTGGACCAACTCGCCGACGCCATCAGCCGCGCGCCCAGCTTGCCGCACATCCTATGCACCCACTGCAACGCCTTTGGCCTGGAACCGGACCAAACGGGCATGGACGAGACCATTCACGTAGTGTCGGATGGGTTCCGCGAAAGCGTTGCATCCGTCGCGGCGGGCCATCCAGCCATCCGCGCCGTTATCATGGGGCACGTGCATGCCAACACGTTGCGCACGTTGGACGGATGCGCCTTCGCGTCGGCGACCTCTTTCGTCGAGACCCCTTTCGAGTTCAAGCTGGTCGAAGTGGACGCCTGCGGCCTGCGCGTCTCAACGGTCGCGTTGCCGGTGGACAACGCCGCGCCTTCGCACTATGATCCGGCACGCGCATTCGTGCAGGGACGCGACCGCGACCGGAACTGCCGGATTGCGTTCTGATGACCCAAGATGCCGCGGTGAAAGAGGAGCCGTTCAATGAGGACCGTCTTGCTTGCGTTGACCATCAGCATGTCCTTGTGCGTGTTTGCATCAGCCGCTGAGGAGGGTAGACTCATGACCGCCAAGCCGAAAGGCGATCCGGCCACCGAATGGAAGCGGAGCAACCCCGACATCGTCGTGTACCTACCAAAAGGCGGCGACCTCAACGACACGGACAACGAGCATTTCCTGGTGTTCCACGCGCCGAAGAGCGAGGAACTGCTGGCCATGTGGACCCAGAGTTCGTGCGAAGGCCACGGCGACAACCATCTGGTGCTAGCCCGCAGCGCCGACGGCGAACAGTGGTCCGAACCAAACGCCATCGTGGGCAAAACGCCGGACGGCAAGGGCCTCCAGGCAAGTTGGGGATTCCCGCTCGTGTCGGATTCGGGCCGTATCTACTGTTTCTTCACCAAGGAACTCCCCACCGACTACGACAACCGGCAAGGGTCGGGTGGCATGGGTTGCATGTATTCGGACGACAACGGCGTCACTTGGGCCGAGGGCGCCGACATCCCCATGCAACGCAACAAGTACGACGATCCTGACACCAGCATTCCCCGGAGCTGGATCGTGTGGCAATTGCCCATGCGCGACAGCAAGGGCCGGTGGCTCGCGGGCTACACCCAATGCAGCAGCACCAAGGTGAAACCGAGTCCCGAAGGATGGTGGACGCTCGACAGCCGGTGCTCCTTCATGCGGTTCGACAACATCAACGAAGGCCCCGATCCCGCCAACATCCAAATCTCGTGGCTACCGACCGACACGGAAGGCCTCGAAGTGCCGCACCGGTTCTACCCGAACCAGTCCGTGTGCCAGGAACCATCCATGGTGTTGTTGCCCGACGGACGCATGTTTACCACCATGCGCACCATGACCGGCCACGTCTGGTACTCCGTGTCGGACAACGACGGGGAGACGTGGCGCGAGCCCGAAGTACTGCGCTACAACGACGGCGGCGCGCCCATCGATCACCCCCTGTCGCCCTGCCCCATCTACGCCTTGGATGAAGGCCGCTACCTCGTTCTGTTCCACAACAACCCCGGCCAGATCGGGTCCTTCAACCAGTTCAAGAAGAAATGGGGCCCCAACCAAGCCAACTATCTGCGCAATCCCTTGTACGTCGCGGCGGGCCAATTCAAACCCGACGCCCACCAACCCATCTGGTTCGACGCGCCCATCAAACTCCTCGATACCGACGACATCCCCGTAGGCCCCAAAGGCACCGCCGAAATCGGCACCTACACCAGCATGACCACATTCAAAGGCAAACGCGTCCTGTGGTATCCGGACCGGAAGTATTACCTGCTGGGCAAGTACATCACCGACGCCTTGCTTGAAGGGAAGTAGCGCCGCGAAATGAGAAGGTAGCGACCGTCATGCTCGATTCATCAATCAGAGAGGCCTTTCGAGCCAGTGCCCGAATCTTCGCCTGCTCGGTGTGCGCAATTGCCCTGCTCACGTCCGCAGGTTGCGGCGAACGTGGCAAGACACCAACTGAATCAGGGGCAGGTTCTCGCTCCCCCGCCACGGCGATTGCGGCGGGCACGCCACGCACGTTTGCCGAGATTGACTTCGTGTGGATCCCGCCCGGACAGTTCGGGCAAGGCGCGCCCCGTAGCAACGGGGCGCTGCCTCAACGCATGGTGGAGATTAGCCGCGGGTTCTGGCTCGGCATCCACGAGATCACTCAGGGCCAGTGGGAGGCTGTCATGGGCCCGACAGACGCGCAAGACCAACAAACGGACGTGCCGGTGGTACCCGTCCCGAGG
>JAAEQP010001100.1 GCA_024231375.1 bacterium
CAGTTCTTCGATGACCGGCCCCATGGCAACGACGCGTGGGACATTGACCCCGACTACGAAGAAGTCATGTGGGAATCGAAGGCGGCCGCGTCTATCGAGGTGATCGCCGAGGGGCCCGTGTGCGCCATCCTGCGTATCGCCCATGCGATGGAAAACAGCGTGATCCAGCAGGATGTGACCCTATACGCCAACTCGCCGCGCGTGGATTTCGTGACGCACGTGGATTGGCACGAGAAACACGTCCTGCTCAAGGTAGCGTTCCCCGTGGATGTGCGCTCGAGCCGGGCCGCGTACGAGATTCCGTTCGCGACCATCGAGCGCGCCACCCACCACAACACCGCGTTCGACCGGGGCCGCTATGAGGTTCCGGCACACAAATGGGCCGATCTGTCGGAAGGCGACTACGGCGTAAGCCTGCTCAATGATTGCAAGTATGGTTACGACATCAAAGACAACGTCATGCGGCTATCGCTGTTGCGTTCTCCCGTCGACCCGGACCCCCATGCCGACGAAGGCGAGCACCACTTCACCTAC
>JAAEQP010001101.1 GCA_024231375.1 bacterium
CCCGTTGGGGTCAAGTCTCTCCTTGAACAGCAGGATTCCTTCCGGCACCGTCGTGTATGTGAAATCCCGATCCGGGATTTCATGTGCGGGATCTGGATTCTCGCAACGAAGCGGTGATTCCGGGTCGTAATTGGGGTCATAGCTTAGACGGTAGAGCGGAACCAGCGGCGGCGCTCCTGGGTAGGGTGGCGTGTCGCTGGTGAACACGTAGACCGAGGCTCGGGGGCGCCGGTCGCAAGGTGAGACCAGGCACGGTGCGCCGGGAAACAAAGCATAATATTCCCCGACGGTATGAAGCCCCTCGGGCTCAAATGGCACACGGTCGTGCGTCATGGCCGCGCTCGCCATTTGCGGGACGATTGTATAAAAGTGTGTTGCACCGAAATGGCTGTAGAGCGAGAACAGGGGAGTCAGGCGATTGGTCACGGTCTTGCGGTTGACCGCGCCCAGGGCCCTTTCCACCGCGGCCTTGGTATCGGGAACACCGTAGCCGAGCTTCGAATGCTTGGCCGCGGCGTGCGATGCCGTGGAGACGAGAATATCCCAAACATCGTATTTCGTGAGCAGGGGGTTCACCGAACGTACCAGCATGGCGAGGCCCGCAACGCTCGGCGCCGACATCGAGGTACCGGTGCACGGTCCGTAGCCTTTGTACTCGTCGGTAGTGCCATTGTAGACGAGGAAACTGTCGCC
>JAAEQP010001102.1 GCA_024231375.1 bacterium
CCGCCTACAGCGATCATCTCTTCGGCAACCGGGCAGAGCGCACGCAGTTCATCGAGCACGATCCGCATGTTGAGCGCGATGCCTTCCATAGCCGCACGGATGATGTCTTCACGTGTGTGGCCGAGGTCGAGTCCGAGAAGCGCGCCCCGGATATGAGGGCTCGCATCGAGCGACGATCCGCCCGCCATGCTAGGGTTGAAGAGCATACCCTTTGCGCCGGTGGGCGATTTCTGGGCAAGTTCGGTCATCAGATCGTACACGTCGGCTCCGCTACGGACGGCGGTCTCGGCCAAATCTGGACAGACGTGGTCGCGCACCCAACGGAACGACGAGCCTGACGAGAAGATCGCCATGGCAGATGTGAACATACCGGGAATCACGTGGGTGAACACGTACGGTTTCGAGCGGCCTTCGAGCAAGGGTCGTCCGCTGCAAACGGCAATCCACGCGCTCGACCCAAGTGATGCATACACGCGTCCTTCACCGATGTTGCGCGCGCCCAACGCCATGCACGAGTTATCCACCCCGCCGCATGCAACCTTGACGGTCCGAGGCAACCCGAGTGCTTCGGCTGCGTTACGGGTCAACGTCCCCAAGATTTCCGTAGACGGCACAATCTCGGGAAACAAGCTTCGAGGCAATCCAGACGCTTCAACCAATTCCTCGTCGTAAGCCCAGTCTGTCAGGTTATACGCGCCGCATCCGGAAGCATACGAGAAATCCGTGGCGGCACGCCCCGTCAGCAGGTAGTTGATGTAGTCCTTCGTGCCGATGATCTTGTCGATAGCATCGAACATCCCGGGCTCGTTGTCGCGGTACCACATGATCTTGAACACAGTGTAGTGAGGCGCGGGGAAGCCGTTGCCGGTTCTCAGGTACCAATCGCCGGGGTCAACCTTCTCGAAGAACGCGGACGCCTGGATCTCGGGACGTTTGTCCGACCAGATCGGCGTTGTCTCACGGAGCAACTTGCCAGAGCGGTCCAAAGGAACGCACCCGAGGCTGTGCCCGCTCACTGCCAGGCATTCGACCGATTCAGGAGAGGCTTTGCCAGAGGCAAGCAACCGGCGCGTGCTTTCTACTACCGCGTCCCACCAATCGGCCGGCCGCTGCTCGTGCCAACCGGCTTGGGGGTACAACGTGTCGTACGAAACGAAGACGGCGTCCAGACATTCCCCTTCTTCGGTGTACAAGGAAGCCTTGGTGCCGCCGGTCCCGAGG
>JAAEQP010001103.1 GCA_024231375.1 bacterium
ACTCGGGAATCTCCAGCGGGCAGACTCCCTCTCGGACCTCCCGTCCCGCGTCGTTCCAACACCCGCGGCACGCGCGCTCGTTCGTCAGCACCGACAGTTTCGGCTCATTCCGGACGAGTATAGAAGGATCCGTAGGGCCGAACAAGGCAAGGGTCTGCGTTCCCACGGCAAGCGCCAAGTGCATCAGCCCCGAATCACACCCGATGAAGAGCTTCGCTGCGCGCAGCACACAGGCTGCTTCCCGAACGGTCGTCTCATCGACCAGGCACGCGCCCACGCCGATGCGCTCGTCTCCCTGCCCCAACTGAACGACCGCGTACCCCACGTCTCGCAGCCCGGTGCACAGCGCCGCCCACCGCTCCACGTTCCAGCGCTTCGTAGCCCACGTGGCCCCGGAAGAGACGGCCACCAAGGGCTTCCCCTGGGACTCGACCCGATCCAGTGCCGGTGTCGACCAGTCTCCATACGTGATACAGGGCCGGGTTTCGGGCGTGGCGACGCCTGCACGGCAGGCATAGTGCCCCAATCGATACGCCGCCCGCGGCGCTCCGCGCAACAGGATGTACCGGTCCGGGGAAAGACCCTCGGTGTTCAC
>JAAEQP010001104.1 GCA_024231375.1 bacterium
ACCCGAAGCACTTGCTCGACTTCACCCGCGGGGTTCTTCTGTTCGATGTTGAGGTAGGCGTAGAAGGTGTCGTTCTCGAGTTTGTAGATGTTGACCGACTGTAGCTCGCCTCGAAGGCCGGCCAGCAGGTTGCAGATCAAGTCGTGGGTCATGGGCCGGCCCAGATCCTTCTCGATCAACGCAAGGTGGATGGCTTCGGCCTCGCTGGGTCCCACGAGGATGAGGAGTACGCGGTCTTCATGGCGCAGAATGACAACAGGCTGATACTGCCCATCGCGGCTCACGCCGAGAATTTCAACGGGGACCATGACCACCTCCTTTGTTCACTGCCATCTTACATGGAGAACGGTCCGTTGTCGATGGGGTTCGGATCATGCCCTGAAGACACACCGGAGGTCACGGGTCAAGACGGCACGGGGACAAACCGTCACCTCTGAGGCATCGGGCCTAGCTCGCCTGACCTCGGGAACGCATGAGCTTGTAGTCGATGCTGTCGATGAGCGCCAGGTACGAGGCCGTGATGATATTCTCCGATACGCCGACCGTATCCCAGGAGGTGTCGCTGTCGCTGGATTCAATGAGCACCCGGGTCTTGGCGCGCGTGGCGGCCTGGGCGTCCAGGATGCGGACTTTGTAGTCCTCCAGATGGACGTCCTGCAATTCGGGATAGGTGCCTTCGAGCGCCTTGCGAAGCGCGGTGTTCAACGCATCCACAGGACCGTTTCCTTCGGCGGCGGTGTGCATGAGTGTGCCGTCGGGAATCTGAAGCTTCACCGTGGCCTCGGACAGTGACGGCTGATCGCCGTCGGGCCGCTCTACGCTCACGCGGAATCCACGGACTTCAAAGAAGGAACGGTGCTCGCCCTTGGCCCGCAGCATCAGCAGTTGCAGACTCGCATCGGCGCCTTCGAATTCGAACCCTTCGTTCTCGAGGGCTTTCACGCGCTGGAGTACTTCGCGGGTTTCAGGCGCGTCCCGGTCGAGTTCAATCCCAAATTCCTTGGCCTTCTGCAGCAAACTGGATCGGCCGGACATTTCGCTGACCGAGATGCGGGTGCGATTGCCAATGGATTCGGGAACTACGTGCTCGTAGCTGGTCTTCAGTTTCTTCACGGCATCGGCGTGCATGCCGCCCTTGTGGGTGAAGGCGTCCCGCCCGACAAAGGGGTCGGAATCGCGCGGCACCAGGTTGGCCAGCTCGGCCACAAGATGCGACAGATGGGTGAGGTTCGCGAGATTCTCGGGAGACACGATCTCGAGACCCATCTTCAGTTGCACGTCCGGGATGACGCTGACGAGGTTCGCGTTGCCGGTTCGCTCGCCGTATCCGTTGATGGTGCCCTGGATTTGGTCAACGCCGGCGTGGACCGCGCTCAACGTGTTGGCGACGCCGCAGCCGGCATCGTTGTGCGCGTGGATGCCGAGGGGCGCGTCCGGCAGCCGGTCGCGCACGGCCTTGGTCGCGTCGGCGATCTGCCAAGGCAGTTTGCCGCCGTTGGTGTCGCACAGGATAAGTACTTCGGCGCCAGCCCGCCAACCGGCTTCCAACGTGGCAAGCGCATACTCGCTGTCCTCGTCGTAGGCGTCGTAAAAATGCTCGGAATCGAGGAACACCCGCCGGTTCTGCGACTTCAAGTAGGCGACCGATTCCTCGATGATGGCTAGGTTGTCCTCAAGACTGACGCGAAGCACTTCGGTCGCGTGCGTCGGGGAAGCCTTGGCGAAGATGGTGATGACCTCGGTCTCGGCAGCCAGCAAGGCCTTCATGTTGCCGTCGTCTTCGACCGTGGACTTCGAGTGGCGCGTGCTGCCGAATGCAGCCATCTTGGCGTTGCGCAGGTCGAGGTCCTTGGCGCGGGCGAACAACTCGGCGGCCTTTGGGTTGGACCCGGGCTGACCGCCCTCAATATAGGAGACGCCGAAGGCGTCAAGCTCCTTGACGATCCGGATCTGGTCGTCGGACGAGAATTTCACACGGGGACCCTGCGCACCGTCGCGAAGGGTAACGTCGTAGATTTCTACTCGTCGGGACACGATAGCGGTCTCCTGGGGTTGAGTTGACTTCACCCGGACTCATGCGCACTTTGTCGCATCCAGAAAGTGTGACATTATCCGCCGATTGATTTCAAAACATCGACCGAGATGATTTCCCCCGCCAGCATCGCGGGCGTGAGATTGAACCCGGTCGGGACAAGCAGTCCGGTCGCCTCCGCGGCCGATTCGGAGTAGACGGATGCCGCGTCCGGCTCAACACCGGCGCCGCACAACACAAACGGCACCGGACCGCCTGCATGGGTCTTGGTCTGTATTGCGGTCGCGTGGTCCGGGGCGATCAACACGCGGATGTCGCCGTCCTTCCGCGCATGCTCCAGACACGGAGCGACGACCCGTTGGTCGAAGTCCTCAATGGCCTGAACCTTCAGATCGACCCGGCCTTCATGGGCCGCCTCGTCCGGCGCCTCAACATGCACGTAGGCGAACTGCCGGTCTTCAAGCGCGGTCAAGGCGGCGTCCACCTTGCCCTCGTAGTTCGTGTCCAGATAGCCCGTGGCGCCCGGCACATTGATCACGTCGAGACCCGCCGCGACACCGATGCCCTTGATCAGATCCACCGCCGAGATGACAGCGCCGGTCAATCCGAATCGTTCGCTGTAGGTGGTCATTCGCGGAGCACATCCTTGGCCCCACAGCCATAGGGAACTAGCGGGGTAATTTTCTTGGGCAATGCGTGCCGCGTTGACTGGACTGTCGCGCAGCACGGACTGGGAACGCTTCATGAGATCGATCAGGAAGTCGCGCGCCGGCCCGGCGGGCAGGTGCGGTTCATAGGGTTGGTCCGAAATATCGTGAGGGGGCGTACACGCCGTTCCCACGAGGTCGGCGACCGGAACCGCTGCCCCGGATACGATACACAGGTGGCGATAGCTCACACCGGGATGAAATTGAGCGGGATCGTCCGCGAAGGCAACGTTAAGGGAGTAAATGAGTTTCGTTGCTTCCTCGGTAGTGATGTGGCCTGATGTGAACGAGCGCATGGTGCCGTCGGCCAAGGTAACCAGGTTGCAGCGGAAGGCCACGTCCCCGTCTTGAAGCTCGATGCCTTGACTCGCGGCCTCCAGGGGAGCGCGCCCAGTGTAGGTTGCTCCCGGATCGTAGCCGAACAGGGACAAGTTGCCTATGTCGCTGCCTGGCGCGTATCCTTCGGGTATGGGACAATAGAGGCCGGTGAGCCCGTCCGCTACAGCTTGGTCCATGGCGGGAATGGCGGCCACGTCGAGGGGCGTGCGCCCGTCCAGCTCGTCCAGGGGGAAATCGGCCATGCCGTCGCCAACGAGAATGAGATACCGCATGCAACCTCCCATCCCGACGGGAAGCACGCCGGGATTGACATTTTGGGGTGGAGAATAGCATAAGGGTAGGGGCATTTCAACGGGTTGCCGCGTATCGGGTTGGCCACGGGGCGCGTCCTCGGTGGCGCGGAAAGGGAGGCGGAGTGGAGCGAGCACTGGAACTGTTGGCTGATGCGGGGATCGATGTGACCACGGAGATGGCTGACGGTCTACGACGGCACGCGTCCTTGGTTCAGGAGTGGAACCGAATTGTGTCCGTGGTCTCTGCGGGGGATCAGGACGCGGTACTGGAGCGCCACACGGTCGACTCCCTCAGTTTGGCGTCGTTCGTGAGTGAAGCGTGCGGTCCTGACGGCCTCTTGCTGGACGTGGGCTCTGGGGGTGGATTCCCCGCTATTCCTTTGAAGGTTGTACTCCCAGGCGTCTCCGTCGTCCTCATGGAGCGCAGCGTGAAGAAGGTGGGGTTCCTTCGCAAGGTGGTTGGGGCGCTTGGGCTGAGTGATGTGACGATTCTGACCGAACCGTTTCCTGGGGGGGCGTCTGAGTTGTGCCCTGACGCGATAACGGCGCGTGCGGTGGAGAAGCCAGGGAAGGTATTGCAGGATGTGCTCGATTTTCTGACGGAAGGCTCGACGTTCGTGTGCCAGCTCTCCGGGGTAGACGATATGGTGTCCGAAATGTTCCACGTGGAACATATAGACGATGTCTGGACCAACGAAGCGATTCGCCGCGGATCGCTCAATCTCATCCGGAGAACCCCGTAGCCGTGGAACGTTCCACGTGGAACCTCAATCCGGCTATCTGACGAACCGAACCTCCTCCATCACCACATCGACCCCCTTCACATCGCACGGATCAAACCGAATCATCCCGATTTTGCCCCGCCAACGCGGGTCTTCACCCACCGCAACTCTGTGAATTCGGCTTTCACCATCGTACGTCACCTCAAACCGCGTAGACGCGGCCTCGGAAATGGAATGACCACCCCCGGACCAGAATACCTGGCCGGTCCCTCGCTCTTTCCCCCCGCCCGTGAGGCTCATGACGATCTCAAGGGCAGTCCACTCATCCGCAACCACCTGGCCCATACTCACGGTCAACGCAGGGTCATGGGTCGACGTTGTGAATCGAAGCGCCCCGTCCGATGCCCCCAGGTTCCTCACCCCCATACTTCCAATCCAACCGTCCGTACCTGTCTCGAAGGTCCAGGACGTCGTGGACGGCGGAACGGGGAAATCATAGGGACCCAAACCCACATCGCGTGGCGCGAGGTTGACAGGATAGGCTCCGCCTTTTCCGAAGACGTCCCTCACCGCCTGGTACATTCCGAACCCGAACTCCGTGTTCGGCTCGATGTAGCTTCCCTCACCCCACTCGTTCAAGGGACCCAGCACCACGATGTCCTGGTCATGCTCTTCACAGAAGCTGCGGGCGTCCCTTAACATCCCCTTGAACAGCTCCACCGTCCTTCCCTCAATCGCCATGGCCCGTTGCCCATGCCAAGGTCGAGAATCCCAGCCCGTATCGACCACGGGATAGTACGTGAGCTTGCCGCTGGCCTCTTCTCTTTCCTCCCAAGCCTCCGTCACCGTATCGGCCACGTCGCTGAAACGCCGCCGACGCGACATACCACCCACATCGGTCGAACGAGCCCATTCGTGGTACGAAGTGATGCCTTCATACCCCTCTCGCTCGAGCGCCTCGCAGTGGGCCCGCGTGAAGTCATGCCCCATGGCGACGAACGTCACCCCCTCGTATCCAGCCGCGCGCGCCGCCTCTTGAGAAAACGCATAGGCCTCGGCCGCCGCATCTACCCCTCCCAGGTCATTCCGAATCCCTTGGGGATTCCAGATGAACACGGCCGGCTTGCCGTCAATCTGCAGGTACCCAGGCAACCCAAAGTAGTTGTCGATCCACTCTTTGCTCACCGCCTTCCAGTCTTCCATGGAATGCGTGCCCGCGGGGTTGTGATTCGCCCACATAATGGCCACCTGGAGGAGGTCCCGGTATCGCGCCGTGCGATACGACTCGAACCAATGCTTAAGGTGCTCACCACCCTCAACCCAGTACCAATCCACCAGAAAGCACGAGATGCCGTTCTCCCGCGCCCATTTTATCTGCCAATCAACGCATTCTACGTTGGATTCATCGTAGTACCCCAACATGGGCTTTCGCACTGGCGCAACGGTCCGGATGCACTCCCATTTCGCGTACGAGTTCCAGCCAGGAAAGTAGTAGGCGCACACGGTCCGGTCCGTCTCAATCGGCCGGGGTGTTGGCACGTAGTCCGCCTGTTGAGGCGAAACCAAACGATCAAACTCCACAACCTGACTCACAAACGCATCCGTCCCTGGTCCCGAAGCACGCACCGTAAGCTCATAAGGACCCGCCTCATCCGCCTTGACGGTCCAGACCACATCAGCGGCCTCGCCGAAGCCTACACTCGTTACAGAACGAACAGCGGACCCCTTGAGTACCGCCCCCCCCCCCCCCCGCTGGCACCACGAGCTCCACTTCAAGTTCCTCTGCCGAAGCACCCCCCCTGTTTTGGACCCGCGCCATCACACGGCACGCCTTCCCGATCCGGTTCGGGGAATCCACGAAGTTCAAATGCCCCACGCCCACATCGGGCGGACCGGAGGGGCCATCGGAAAGCGCGATGCCATGCACCTCCACCCCGCGCCCCTCAGGCACACGGAAGCCAAGCGCCACGAGCGGGCCGCGCCACGTAGGAATGCCCGTCATCTCGATATTGTAGACATGGCGCTTCCCGTCCCCGATCACCTCGAACGATTCGGACTGCAGGCCGTTCGTGGCCCCCGTGCCCCACAGGACGGCCCCCGATCCCCCTATGTCAGACGTCAGCTCAAGGGTCGCCCAAGTGAGGGCTTCCACATCAACAGCAAGCCGTGGACCAAACCGTTCCGCCGCGCCAGGAACAACCCGCCAGGAATCCTCCTTGCCATCAAAGGTCCATGAGACCGCCCCGTCGGTCAGTGCCTCGTCGCTTCCCCATTCCTCAATACGAATCCAGTCGATCTCGAACGTTGCCCCGTTGTACACGTCGAATCTTAGCTGGCAGATGCGCCCTTCCTTCTGCCAGAAAGGAAAGACAGCGATCGTCTCCCACTCCCCGGTTCCCTTCAGTGCAAACCGGCTCTTCTTCGATTCTATCAGGCCTCCGTATTTCCCTTCGAAAGTCCCCGACCAGAAAAGGTCACACCATCCACCCTTGTCGGCGCGTACCCGAAAGCGCACCACCTGCCACGGGGTTGCGGGGAACTCAACATCGCGGCACATAAGGAACGGATCCCAATCGACTGGCTTCAGGCTGTAGACGCCGTCCCTTACGGCAGCTTCCCCGGAATGGGCATTCGCCTGCCAGCCCCCCGCCCCGCTGTCGGCGTCAAACTCCCACCCTGGCAGACCCCCCGCAGCGCCAAGCACGAGCAACCCAACCACCCCCAATGCACCCATTACAACCTCCCTGCCGTCGATAGTCGTCACAATGGTTTGAGCGGCTCTCACTATAGCAGAAGAAGCGCCGGCCCACAGCGTCTCTCTGTTCTAGCGCAGCGGCGTTCGCGAAAAAGGGTCCCCCGGACGAGTAATGCCTACGCGATCACGGCGAGGATGGAGGCGCGAATACGTGGCACGCGGCGCTGTGGCCGCTGCTCACGTCAACGGCACGCTGCAATGTCGATGCGCACTCGGACCGTGCGTCGGGACAGCGCGGGTGGAAGGGACAGCCTGATGGCGGGTTCAAAGGACTCGGAACGTCACCGGTCAGAATTGTGCGCTCGCCCTTGCCGCCAGGAACGGGAACGGGTGCCGCACTCAACAGCGCTCGTGTGTAGGGATGAACCGGTTGCTCGAATATCTCGTCCACGCTGCCCGTCTCCACAACACGTCCCAAGTACATCACGGCGACCCGGTCCGAGATGTGGCGGATCACGCTCAGGTCGTGGCCGATGAACAGATAGGTGAGATTCAGTTTCTTCTGCAAGTCGTTCAGCAGATTGAGGATCTGCGCCTGGATGGAAACGTCCAGAGCCGACACCGGCTCGTCAGCCACGATCAGCCACGGGTCCACGGCAAGCGCGCGGGCCACCCCAATCCGCTGCCGTTGGCCTCCGCTGAATTCATGGGGATACCGGTCCGCCCCTTCGGCTGGGAGTCCCACCATTTCAAGCAACTCATAGACCCTGTCACGCCGCACCGCTTTCTTCATCGGTCCGTGGGCGACAATCGCTTCCGCCAGCATCGAATACACGGTCATCCGGGGATTCAGCGAGCCGTAGGGGTCCTGAAACACAACCTGCATGTAGCGCCGCATCCGGCGCATGCCCGCGCGGTCAAGTGCGTCAAGCTCTACTCCGCCGAAGCACACAGCGCCCGCGGTAGGTTCAATCAATCGCAGAATCGCCCGTCCAGCCGTGGTCTTCCCGCTCCCGCTCTCACCGACCAGGCTCAGGGTTTGCCCTTGCGGGATCGTGAAGTCCACCCCATCGACCGCACGAA